>CAZGTQ010000268.1:0-2923 GCA_964528575.1 uncultured Planctomycetaceae bacterium
GCGCCGGCGAACGCGCCGCCGGTGCGGTCGACCAGGCTGAGCTGGAGCGCGTCGAGCATGCGCTTGCCGATGAGCCCCAACAGCGCGGCGACCGCGAGCCCGGCGAGGAACAGCAGGATCCACAACAGGCCCTGCGCGAAGCGCGGCGAGAGCTCGGAGAAGCGCTCGAGCACGAGCGGCTCCCAGCGCGGCGACAGAGCGCGCGCGAGCACGACCGCGCCGAAGACGCCGACGAGCCGCATGACCTGCCACCACAGCCCGCGCCAGAAGCCGAGCGCGAACAGCAGCACGACGAGACCGATGCCGACCGCATCGATCCAGGCGAGCCCTTGGGCGACGCCGAGCTCGTGGGCGACGCCGAGCTCGTCCTGGGCGATGGGGGAGTTCGACATGGCGTGCCGATCGATTGAGAGAATCGATCCCGCTCTTGCATACGGATCGCGCACGGCCGAGGCAAGCGTGCCCTGGGAAGAGCCCCCCGAAGGGGTTACGATCCCGGCCTTACGACCACCATGCGACACCCCCCCGATGCGCTCGACCGCGGCCTGGCTCTGTACCGCGCTCTCGTCGCGGAAGACGACGCGCTGCGTGCCGAGTTCGACGGCTCGCGGGCATCGTTCTTCCCGAGCGCTCCGCCCGCGCCGGACGACGAGCGCGTGGAGGCGCGGCTCGCAGACCGCCGCCATCTCGAGTGGTTCCTGCTCGAGCGGCCGAGCGAGGCGCTCGAGGGGGTTCCCGCCGAGGCGCTCGCCGAGCGCTGGCGCTCGCAGGCGGATCCGGCCGAGCGCGACTGCGCCGAGGCGCTGCTCGCCTCGCTCGCCGGCGTCTTCGAGGTGACCGGCGTCGACAGCGGCCGCGGAGTGTGGCTGCGCGACTTGCTCGGTCTGGGCGAGTACCCGATCGACGAGCCCGACGCGGCGGGCGAGCTGGCGCGCGGCGACCTGATCGTCGGGCGCGTCTTCCCGGTGGGGGACTCGCTCTTCCGCGTCTCGCCCGCGGCGACCTGCTACCGCAACGCGGAGCTGCTCGACGCGGTCTCGCGCGACCTCGAGCGCCTGCGCTCGTCGCGCCGCGGCGCGCTGCGCATCAGCCAGCGCGAGCTCGAGCGCATGTTCCACGGCCCAGGCGGCCAGAGCGCCGGAGCGGGGGCCGAGTCGGGCGTCGAATCGCCCGTCGATACGGACGTCGAAACCGACGCCGAAACCGCCTTGGACGCGGCGCGCGCCCTGGTGCGCGAGACGACCACCGTGGCGCGCGCGTTCCTCGTGCACGAGGGTCTGGCGCCGTCCGACGCGGACGACATCCTCGACGAGCTCGCGCGCACGCCGATCGACGTGGTGACGCCCGGCGGGGGCGACGCGCTGGGGCGCATCCTCGACCGGCTCGCGTTCGACACGTCGATCGATCTGGACCGCGCGCGCCGGCTGTTGCTCGCGGCATGGGACGCGTTCGCGGCTCGCGCCCGCGCGCTCGAGGCGGCCGACGCGGAGGAGACCTCGAACGGCAACGGCGCGCACGGCGCGAACGGCGCGTCGAACGGCGCGCGCGGGCCGCGCCGCGCGAGCGGGCGCGACCCGTCGAAGGCGCTCGAGGAGTTCGACCGCGGACGGCGCGAGGGCCGCGATCTCGACACCCTGTTCGAGCAGCTCGAGCGCGACCTCGGGCTCGAGGGGGACGCGGAGGACGAAGCAGCGGACGTCGTCCCCGACTTCCCGGGCGTGATCGGCGCGATGATCGAGGAGTTCTTGTGGGACGTCGGTCGCGAGCGCGGCGAGCAGGCGGTCGATCGCCTGCGCTGCCTGCGCTGCTTCGCGCGCTTCGGCAGCTCGATCGGCGTGTTCGAGAACCTGTCCGCGCGCGACCTGCTCCTGTTCTGCACGACGTGGCTGTTCGAGGAGGACGTCCTGTCGGGCGCCGACGACGCGAACGCGCTGCTCGGCGCGCTCGCGGCGTTCTGCCGCTGGGCCGAAGAGAGCCACGAGCTGCCGCTGTGGAGCGCGTTCGAGCCGCACTACCGCGCGCTACGCCAGTCGCTGCCGCGCATCGCGGTCGCCAACCGCGCGCTCGACGGCATGGGGGCGCGCCACGGCGAGCCGGGGCCGGCGTACGAGCTGGTGTCGCTCGAGCCCGACGGCGCCGCCGAGCTGCGCGCGCCCTCGGGCGCCGACCTCGCGACGCGGCTCGACCCGCACGTCGTCCCGTGGCTGCGGCCGGGCGACTTCGTGCGCGCGCAGGTGCGCCCCGACGACGGCCCATCGCCCGTCGCGCGCTGCTATCCGCCGCAGGCGGCCGAGCTGTTCGGGCAGGGCGAGGACGCCGATTAGCGCGTCACTCGCCAGCAGTCCAGGGCACCTGGACCTCGGTCAACAACCCGGCGGGATCCTCGATCGAGTCGACGTTCAGGTAGATCTCGCGCACCGGTCCGTCCTCGCGCCAGCCGTGCCGCTCGAGGTACTCGAACAGCGCCGGATACGAGCGCGGCACGTCCCAGGCGGGTCCGGCGACGACGGCGTACGCGACCGTCGTGCTCGGCAGCACGTCGTAGGCCAGGCCGGCGCCCTCGGCGGAGCGCGCGCGGACCGGGACGCACGCGCGCGCGCGCAGCATCTCGAGCGGCTTCGCGCCGGGGTCGTCGTAGTACAGGCAGAACAGCGCGCCGGTCGGCTCGACGCCGCCGGCCGCGACCAGGCGCGCGACCTCGCGCACCGCGTCGCCGACCTTGCGGTAGTCGCCGGTGTGCTCGACGAACACGTACGGCTGGTCGAGCCGGTGCTTCCAGTTGACGTGCACCGTGTCGTAGGGCGCCGCGCTGACCGCGACGTCGGGGCTGCCCACGAAGGTCGGCTGGAACAGCGGCGCGAGCTCGGCGCGCTCGCCGTCGGCGACCGCGGCGGTCGCTGCACCCGACGCGGCACCGCCACCG
>CAZGTQ010000269.1:0-31553 GCA_964528575.1 uncultured Planctomycetaceae bacterium
TGCGGCACCTGGCACCTCCCTGTCGCTGAACGACAACAAGGTGTGCGACACCGTATCGCCGTATCGAGCTCAGCCGGTCGCGAGCTCGTCCAGGAGCGCGTCCATCGAGACGCGCGGCCGCCAGCCGAGCGCGACGAGCCGCGCGGGGTCGCCGGCGATCTCCTCGGGCTCGCCCGGGCGGAGGCGCGACGGATCGGTGCGCGATCCGGCCGCCGCGCCGAGCCGCTGCTGTAGGCCGCGCAGCACGTCGCCGATCGCGACCGTCTCGCCGCGGCAGACGTTGTACGCCGTGCCGCTCGCGCCGCGCGCGAGGAGCAGCTCGTACGCGTCGAGCACGTCGTCGACGTGCAGGAAGTCGCGCCGCGGAAAGAGGTTGCCCGTGCGGGGCGGCTCGCCCGCGGCGAGCGCGCGGCGGATCTCGGCGGCGAACGACGGCAGCACGTAGCGCGGCTCCTGGCCGGCGCCGCCGTGGTTGAACGGACGCGCGACGACGACGTGGACGCGGTCCCCCAGCGCGCGTGCGACGCCTTCCGCCGCGCGCTTCGAGCGCCCGTACTCCGTCTCGGGCGCGAGCGGAGCGTCCTCGGCGAGCGGCGCGCCGCGCGGCCGCCCGTACACGGCCGCGGTGCTGACGACGAGCGCGCGCGGCCGCCGCCCGCGCTGCGGCGCCGCCGCGAGCGCGCCGAGCACCGCCGCGGTCCCGCCGACCTGGACGCGGAACGCGGCGGCCGGATCCGCGGCGCAGTCGCCCGGGTGCGCGAGCGCGGCGAGGTGCACCGCGGCGTCGGGCCGCAGCGCGCCGATCGCGCGGACGGCCGCGCGCACGTCGCCGAGGTCGACCGAGACGTGCTCCACGCCCGCGGGCAACGCCGCCGGCCGCCGGCGCGAGAGCGCGATCGGCACGACGTCCGCGCGCGCCGCGAGCCGCGCGACGAGGCGCCCGCCGACGAAGCCGGACGCGCCGGTGACCAGGACGCGCTGCTGCGCCACGCCGCTCAGCGCGCGCGCGCCTCGAGCAGGGCGCGGTCGGCGTCGACCATGCGCCGGATCAGCCCCTCGAAGCGCACCTCGGGCTCCCAGCCGAGCTTCGCGCGCGCCTTGGACGCGTCGCCGATCAGGAGGTCGACCTCCGCCGGCCGCAGGAAGCGGTCGTCGACGACGACGTGCGCGCGCCAGTCGAGCCCGACATGCCCGAACGCGACCTCGCAGCAGTCCTGGACGGTGTGCGTCTCCCCCGTCGCGATCACGAAGTCGTCGGGCTCGTCCTGTTGGAGCATGAGCCACATCGCGCGCACGTAGTCGCCCGCGAAGCCCCAGTCGCGCCGCGCCTCGAGGTTGCCGAGCCGCACCTCCCTGCGCAGGCCGCGCGCGATCTCGGCGGCCGCGCTCGTGATCTTGCGCGTGACGAACTCCTTGCCGCGCCGCTCGCTCTCGTGGTTGAACAGGATGCCGCAGCACGCGAACAGGTCGTACGACTCGCGGTAGTTCACCGTGATGAAGTGCGCGTAGCACTTCGCGACGCCGTAGGGGCTGCGCGGGTGGAACGGCGTCGTCTCGCGCTGCGGCGTCTCGCGCACCTGGCCGAACATCTCGGAGCTCGACGCCTGGTAGAAGCGCGCCTCGGGGCACACCTGGCGGACCGACTCGAGCAGCCGCGTCACGCCGACGCCGGTGAACTCGGCGGTGAGCACGGGCTCCTGCCACGACGTCGGCACGAACGACTGCGCGCCGAGGTTGTAGATCTCGTGCGGCCGCGCGTCCTGGAGCGCACGGACGAGGCTCGCCTGGTCGAGCAGGTCGGCGTGCAGCAGGTGCACCCGCTCGCGGATCGCCTCGATGCGGTCGAAGCGCTCGGTGCTCGAGCGACGCACGATGCCGTAGACCTCGTACCCACGCTCGAGCAGGAACTCGGCGAGGTAGCTGCCGTCCTGGCCCGTGATCCCGGTGACGAGCGCGCGGCGCGGCCCGCTCTGGCTCTGGTTTGCGTTCAAGACGCGCGCCAGGATGACGCGGCCGTCAAACGAAGGCCAGCACGCCGAGGCCGAGCACCGCGCAATAGGCGCCGAACCAGGCGAACGCGCCGCGGTCGAGGAACGCGAGCAGCGCGCGCAGCGCGCCCCAGCCGACGAAGCCGGCGAACAGCACCGCCCACGTGAGCAGCGCCGCGCCGGGCCGCTCGAACGCCGCGCCGTCCGCGCCGTCCGCTGGGTCCGCGCTGCCGAACAGGTCGGGCAGCGCGAGCAGCGACGCGCCGAGGATCGCAGGGATCGAGAGCAGGAACGAGAAGCGCGCGGCGTGGTCGGGCCGCAACCCGCACAGGAGGCCCGCGCTGATCGTCGTGCCCGAGCGCGAGACGCCCGGCAGGATCGCGACCGCCTGAGCACAGCCGACGAGCAGCGCGATGCGCCAGCCGAGCGGCCGCTCGGCGCCGAGTCCCGCGCGCCGCGTCCGGCGCCGGCCCTGGTCGCCGACGAAGAGGATGACCGCGGTCGCGATCAGCCCCCACGCGGCGACGTGGGCGCTCGCGAACGCGCTCTCCACCGCGTCCCTCAACGTCAGCCCGACGAGCGCGACCGGCACGCTCGCGAGCGCGAGCAGCCCGACCTCGCGCAACTCGCCGCTCAGCGCCTGGCGCACGAGGCGCCACAGCGAGCGGCGGTAGATCAGGAGCACCGCGAGCAGCGTGCCGACGTGCAGCGCGACGTCGATCGACAGCGGCGTGCGCTCGAACGACAGCGCGCGCTGCGCGAGCACGAGGTGGCCCGACGAGCTGACCGGTAGGAACTCCGTCAGCCCCTGGATCAGCGCGAGCAGCGAGAGCTCTTCGAAGCCGGCGCTCAACTCGTGACGCGCACCGCGTCGAGCGGCTCGCGGTGCGGCAGGCCGAACGCCTCGGCGACGGCCTGGTGAGTGATCTCGCCGCACGCGACGTTGCACGCGGTCGCGAGCGGGACGCTGTCGCTCACGCTCTGCACCGGGCCCATGCGCGCGAGCTCGAGCGTCCAGCGCAGCGTCGCGTTCGTCAACGCGACGGTGCTCGTGCGCGGCACCGCGCCGGGCATGTTCGCGACGCAGTAGTGCGTGACGCCGTCGACGACGAAGGTCGGCTCGGCGTGCGTCGTCGGGCGGCACGTCTCGACGCAGCCGCCCTGGTCGACGGCGACGTCGACGATGACGCTGCCCGGCCGCATCAGCGCGAGATCCTCGCGGCGCACGAGCTTGGGCGCGGCGGCGCCCGTGACGAGCACGGCCCCGACGACGAGGTCAGCGCGCTCGAGGTGCTCGCGGATCGTGAACGGCGTCGAGTAGATCGTGCGGCAGTTCGCCGGCATCATCTCGTCGAGGTAGCGCAGCCGGTCGAGGTTCGTGTCCATGATCGTGACCTCGGCGCCCAGGCCGCAGGCCATGCGCGCGGCGTTCGTCCCGACGACGCCCCCGCCGAGCACGAGCACCTTGGCCGCCTTGCAGCCGGGGACGCCGCCGAGCAGGATCCCCGAGCCGCCGTGGAAGCGCTCCAGCAGCCGCGCTCCCTCCTGGATCGCCATCCGGCCGGCGACCTCGCTCATCGGCGTGAGCAGCGGCAGGTGGCCGTTCACCTCGAGCGTCTCGTACGCGAAGCAGAAGGCCCCGCTCGCACGCAGCGCCAGCGTCAGCTCCCGGGACGCCGCCAGGTGCAGGTACGTGAAGAGCGCCTGCCCCGAGCGCAACAGCGGCCACTCCGCCGCCAGCGGCTCCTTGACCTTGACGATCAGATCCGCATCCCCGAAGACCGCCTCGGCGTCCGGCACGATCCGTGCCCCGGCCCGCTCGTAGTCCTCGTCCACGAAGCCGCTGGCGACGCCGGCGCTGCGCTGGACGGCGACCTGGTGGCCGGCGACGACGAGCCGGTCCGCGCCCGCGGGCGTGAGCGCGACGCGGTTCTCCTGGGGTTTGATCTCGGTCGGGACGCCGATCTTCACGCAATCCTCCGGGGGGTGTCCGTGCGGGAGCCCCCGCGCCGGGCACGGGGACCGGGGGATCATAGCGAGCGCAGGCCGCCACGACCTCGCCCAGCGCGGCCGGCAGGGGCTTGAGCGCCGTCGCCGGTTCGTCTAGCTTCTCGGCCGGTCGAGAGACCGGGCCATTAGCTCAGTTGGTTAGAGCGCTACGTTGACATCGTAGAGGTCGGAGGTTCGAGTCCCCCATGGCCCACCAGACCGGCCCACCAGACCGGCTGCCAGACCGCGCTCACGCGGCGCGGTCGGGTCCGTATCCCCGGCGGCAGGCTGAGGCGCGCTCCCCGCGCCGCTGAAACCGGAGGAACCGGCCATGATCGTCTCGCTCTCGTCCGGAGCATCCGCAGCGTTCGCGGCGCTCGCAGCGCTCGCGCTCCCCGCGGCGGCGCTGCAGGGGCCCGACACGGGCAACAGCGGCCTCGAGAACCGCATCACGCCCGAGGTCCGGGTGGTGCAGAGCGCGGCGCCGAGCGTCGTCTACATCGAGACGAACGTGCCCGGGCTCGGCTACGACTGGCTCGGCCGGTCGCGCCGCGTCGAGAGCATGTCGAGCGGCTCCGGCGTCCTGATCCAGGACGAGGGCTACATCGTCACGAACTACCACGTCGTGCGCAATGCGAGCCGAATCACGGTGCGTTTCGATCCCTCGTACGACGACAAGCCGTACGAGGCGAAGCTGCTGTCGTTCGTCGAGGCGGAGGATCTCGCTCTCCTGCGCATCGTCGACGCGGACAAGCGCTTCCCGACGGTGCAGCTCGGCACGAGCTCGGACCTGATGGTCGGCGAGCGCGTCCTCGCGATCGGCAACCCCTACGGGCAGACGTTCACGGTGAGCGCCGGGATCATCTCGGGACTCCACCGCAACATCGACGCCGCGGGCGGCTCGATCCCGCTGCGCTTCAAGAACCTGATCCAGACCGACGCGTCGATCAACCCGGGCAACTCCGGCGGGCCGCTGCTCAACATCAACGGCGAGCTGATCGGCATCAACACGGCGGTCAACATGTCGGCGGAGAACATCGGCTTCGCGATCCCGGTCGACCGCGTGTGGCAAGTGCTCCAGGACCAGCTCCTCTCGCGCGCGCAGTGGAACTCGTGGCTCGGCTTCGAGCTCGACGAGCAGGACTTCCTCATCTCGAAGGTGGTCGCGGGCGGCCCCGCCGATCTCGCCGGACTGCAGGTCGGCGACCGCCTCGTCGAGCTCTCCGGCACGCCGCTGCAGGACGCCGAGGACTACCGCTTCTCGCGCCTCGCGGTGCAGCCGCACGAGAGCACGCAGTTCATCGTCGAGCGCGCGCGCTCGCGCGTGCCGATCACGTTGTCGGGCTGGGACCGCGCGAACGGGATCCTGTACGAGCGGCTCGGTCTGACGCTCAAGTCGGTCACGTTCGGCCGCTTGCGGCCGGTGCGGCTCGTGCAGGTCGAGAGCGTGCGCGAGGGCGGCCCCGCGGCGCGCATCGGCATCCAGCCCAACGACGTGCTCGAGGCCGCCAAGGCCGAGAACGGCGCGCGCGCGCAGCTCCTCGCGGATCCCGGGCACCTCGCTCTGCTCGCCGTCGGCCTGGAGAAGGGCAACACGATCCAGATCGACATCTGGCGCGACGACAACGGCGACGGTCGCTTCGAGCGCAACGAGCAGGTCAGCGAGTTGTACAAGGGCACGCTGACGCTCGAGTAGCGCTCGCTACTGCGTACGCCGCTTCACTTCGGGTAGACGAGGTCCGACAGCCCGCTCTCCCACGTGAGCGGGATCCACGGGCTCGCGGCCGCCGCCACGCGTCCGTCGGCGGCCGGGATGCGCAGCTCGAGGCGCGCCTCGGTCGCCCCGAAGTCGTCGGCGATCACGAGCGCCTCGTAGAGCGGCGCGCCGCGCGCGAGCAGCACGTCGCGCAGCGCGATCACGACGCGCTCGCCCGCGGGCAGCGTGCCGAGCCCCGCGACGTCGTAGCCGAGGTCGGTGTAGACGATCGCCTCGAGCGGCGCGGGCGCGACGAGCGGGCCGAGCTCGATCGCGGGCGCGCCGGGGGCGTCGTCGCCGAAGACGCGCGCGTCGACGCGCAGCGCGCTCGCCGGCGCGCCCTCGTCGAGCAACGCGACCGCGAGCGCGGCGGGCGCACGCCGCGTCGGATCGAGCACGAGCGGACCGAGGCGCGCGCCCGCGTGGTCGCGCTCGGGATACGGCGGGCCGAACAGCGGCCGATCGGTCCACACCGGCCGCGGCGCGAGCTCGAACGGCGGCCGGAAGCGGTCGGGTCCGCCCCACGCGAGCACGTGCGCGCCGTCGCGCGCGGCGGGGAACGCGACGAGCACGGGCTCGTCGCTCGGCGCGACATCGGCGAGCGCGGCGCGCACGTCGCGCTCGACCGACTCGGCGAGCTCGGCCGCGCGGGTCCAGGCGTGCACGTCGGCGAGCACGTCCTTCGCGCGGAACGCGGCGACCGCCCAGAGCAGCGCGAAGACGACGCCTGCCAACGGCACGCCGAACGCGAGCACGGGCCGCGCGGGCCGGCGGCCCGCGCACGCGCCGAGCGCGAGCACGAGGCACAGATCGGCGAGCAGGATCGTGCGCAGGTGCTCGTCGGCGGCCCGGACGTCGGCGAGCGGCAAGGCGGCGACGACGGCCGCCAGCGCCGCGCCGAGCGCGACGCGCAAGCGCAGCGTCTTCGCGACCGCAGCGCACGGGACGACGAGCGCGAGGACGAGGAGCGACCACCGCACCGCGTGGGCCCACCCGTCGATCGCCTCGCTCAGCGGCACGCCGGCGCTCGGATAGCCGCCGCGCCACACGCCGATCGCGAGCCGGCGCCAGACGAAGCAGAGCGCGACCGCGGCGAGCACGGGCCACGTCGCACGGACGATCGCCCGCGGCCCGTCGGCGCGCGCCCAGGCGAACAGGACGACCAGCGCGGGCAGCACGAACGCGATCTCCTTCGACGCGCACGCGAGCGCCGCGACGAGCGCCGACGCCGCGCGCCGGCCGTCGAGCGCCAGCACGAGCGCGCCGAGGACGAGCGGGATCGTGAGCGAGTCGACCCGCCCGACGATCCAGACCACCGTGCCGCCCTGGTGTGGGAAGAGCGCCGCGAGGATGCCCGCTGCGAGCGCGCCCCCGAGCGCGAGGCCCAGCCGGAGGCCCAGCGCGAGGACGAGCAGCGCGGACGCGACGTGTCCGGCGAGGTTGAACAGCCGCAGCGGCACGGGCGCGATGCCGGTCGTGCGCTCCTGGAGCGCCAGCGAGGTCGTCACGAGCGGGCGCCAGAACCGCACCGTGCGCAGGTCGTACTGCGACGTCGTCCAGTCGGCGAACGGCCCATGGGCGTGGACCCAGGCCAGCGCGGCCGTGTCGTCCGAGACGAGCCCCGCGCCGAGCGAGGGCAGCGTCGGGAGCACGGCGAACAGGGCGACGACGACCGCGGCCCAGCGCGCCCGCCGCGCCCGGGCGGGGCCGCCCGCGCTCGGCTCGCCGACCTCCGCTCGCTCCGCCACGGGGCGCAGCGTAGCGAGCGGGTCCGCGAAGACCTACGCGCCGCGCGCCGCGGCGCGCGCTCCGCCACGTCTCCCCGAGTCACGTCTTCCTGAGCCCACGTCTTCCCGTCCGCACCTTCCCGTCCACGCCTCCCCGACTGCGCGGCTTCCCGACCGTCCGTCTCCGCCGTCTCGCCGCGCTCCGGGCCGCGCGGAGCGGCTATACTCGGCGCTCGTTTCGACTGCTCGACGGCGCCCCCCCCGTGCCCCCGTCCGTGGCCGCGTCCCTGCCTCCAGGTGCCCGCGGACCCGTGCCGAAGGGCTCTCTCGGCACACTCCCCAGGCATGCAAGCTCTCATCCAGTTCACGGAACGCTTCGGGAACATGGTCTCCCGGGTCTTCCTGACCCTCGTCTACTTCCTGGTCCTGGGGCCGTTCGCCCTGCTCTACCAGCTCGTCGCGGACCCCCTGCACCTGCGCCGGCGGCGCGAGGGGAACTGGTCGAACTGGACCGCGGACAACGAGACCTTGAGCGCGGCGCGGAGGCAGGACTGATGAACGTCCTCGGCCTCTCCTTCTACTACCACGACTCGTCGGCGGCGCTCGTCCGCGACGGCGAGCTGGTCGCCGCGATCGCCGAGGAGCGGCTCAGCCGGCGCAAGCACGACTCGGGCTTCCCCGCGATGGCGATCGACTTCGTGCTCGCGCGCGCGGGGCTGACGATCCACGACGTCGACTACGTCGTCTTCTACGAGAAGCCGTTCGTCAAGTTCGAGCGGATGCTGCTGTCGGCGATGGCGACGTTCCCGCGCTCGGCGGCGGTCTTCCGCGAGTCGATGCAGCGCTGGGTGTCCGACAAGCTCTGGATCAAGTCGATGATGCGCAAGGAGCTCGGCGTGCCGGGCTCGAAGCTGCTCTTCGCCGACCACCACATGTCGCATGCGGCGTCGAGCTTCTTCACGTCGCCGTTCGAGGAGTCGGCGATCCTCACCGTCGACGGCGCGGGCGAGTGGAGCACCGCGACGATGGGCGTCGGACGCGGGAACAAGATCGACATCCTGAAGGAGCTGCGCTTCCCGCACTCGCTCGGCCTCTTGTACTCGGCGTTCACCGCGTACTGCGGATTCGAGATCAACGAGGGCGAGTACAAGCTGATGGGGATGCACCCCTACGGCAAGCCGGTCCACGTCGACAAGATCTACGAGCTGATCGACGTCGCCGACGACGGCAGCCTGTGGCACGACATGAAGTACTTCGCCTACCACTACTCGCGGGACAACACGCTCGCGACGGCATTCGGCGAGCACTTCGGCCGGCCCCCGCGCGACCCGAAGCTGCAGGACAAGTCGCTCGACCCGTACTACTGCGACATGGCCGCCAGCATCCAGGTCGTGACCGAGCAGGTGCTGCACAAGATGATCACGTACCTGCACCGCGAGACGGGCATGAAGTACCTGTGCCTCGCGGGCGGCGTCGCGCTCAACTCGGTCGCGAACTACAAGCTCCTGCGCGACGGGCCGTTCGAGAACGTCTACATCCACCCGGCGCCCGGCGACGACGGCGGATCGGTGGGAGCGGCGTACTGGGCGTACAACCACCTGCTCGACCAGCCGCGCGGTCCGGCGCTCGATCACGCGTATCTCGGCAGCGACTACGCCGACGCGGAGATCGAGCAGTTCCTGCGCAAGCACGACATCGCGTTCGAGAAGATCGAGGACGACGAGGAGTTCTTCGACTTCGTCGCGCGCGCGCTCGAACAGGGCCAGGTGTGCGGCTGGTACCGCGGGCGGATGGAGTGGGGCCCGCGGGCGCTCGGCTCGCGCTCGATCATCGCCGACCCGCGCAAGCCGGAGATGAAGGAGAAGCTCAACGCCAAGATCAAGTTCCGCGAGGCGTTCCGGCCGTTCGCGCCGTCGGTGCTCGAGGAGCGCGCGAGCGACTTCTTCGAGTTCCCCGAGGACTCGGAGAAGCACTTCCCCGGCCGCTTCATGCTCTACGTCGCGCCGGTGCGGCTCGACAAGCGCTCGGTGCTGCCGGCGATCACGCACGAGGACGGCTCCGGCCGCCTACAGACGGTCTACAAGGCCACGAATCCGGACTACCACCGGATGATCGAACGCTTCGGCGAGCTGACCGGCGTGCCCGTCGTCATGAACACGTCGTTCAACCTGAAGGGCGAGCCGATCGTCGAGCACCCCTCGCACGCGTTCAACACGTTCAGTCTCTCGGGCATGGACCTGCTCTTCATGAACAACTACGTCGTTCGCGAAGAGGCGAAGAAGAAGATCGCCGAGACGCGCTTCTCGCTGCGTCACGAGGGCGATTCGGTCACCGAGATGGTGAGCTGAGGAACGACACGACAATGCGCGCCGTCAACGTCATCCTGTCGATCGCGATCGCCGCGATGCTCGCGCTCCTCGTCTTCGAGGGCGGTTTGCGGCTGCTCGGGTTCGGCCCGCCCGACACGCTCAACGAGTTCAACGCCTCGCTCGGCTGGGCCAAGCAAGCGGGCAAGTCGCTCACGCGCACCGGCAAGGGCTTCGAGGCGACGTTCGAGATCAACGAGCTCGGCCTGCGCGACGATCCGATGTCGAGCCCCGCGAAGCCCGCGGAGGCGTTCCGCGTCGTCGTGCTCGGCGACTCGTTCACGCTCGGCTACACGGTCGAGCGCGACGACCTCTTCGTCGACCTGCTCGCCCGCCGCTGGAACGAGGAGGGCCGCCGCGTCGACGTCGTCAACGCGGGCACCGAGGGCTACTCGACCGACCAGGAGGTCGCGTGGCTGCTCGAGAACGGCGCGAGCTTCGACCCGGACCTCGTCGTGCTCGTGCCGTACGAGAACGACATCTACTGGAACGGGCAGGAGCGCTACAACCGTTTCCCCAAGCCGCGCTTCGACGCCGAGGGCAACCTCGTCGCGGGACACATCGAGGATCCCGGCCCGATGCCGTGGTCGCAGCGTCTCGCGACGCTGCGGCTGTTCTCGAAGCCGACGGCGGACACGTTCGTGCCCGAGGGCGGCGCGCGGCCGATCCTCAAGGAGTTCGCGCCGCTGCTCGAGAGCCCGCCGGACTTCGTCGACGAGGCGCTCGCCTGCACGCGCGGCACGCTCCTCGCGCTGCGTGAGCACTGCGCAGAGCTCGGCAGCGAGCTCGTCGTCGCCCCGATCCCCTCGCACAGCGCGATCGACACCGAAATGGCGGAGCTCTTCGGACGCACCCGCCTCGGTCTCGCGCGCAGCCGTTGGTCGCCGGACAAGCCGGTCGACGTGTTCCTCGACCTGAGCCGCGAGCTCGGCATCACCTCCGTCGACGCGCGCGCGGACCTGCGCAAGGCGACGCGCGACGAGGGCGACTGCTATTACCACCTGATCGACAACGCCGAGTGGCACTTCAACCCGCGCGGCAACCGCGTGTTCGCGGAGCTCCTGCACGCGGAGCTCGACCGCCTCGGCCTCGTGCCGCCGCCGGGCAGCGCCGGCGCGGTGGCCGCGGTCGGCGCGGCCGAGGAGCCGACGAGCGCGGGCGGCGTGCCGACGTGGCTCGTCGTGTTCGTCGTGCTCTGGCTGCTGCTCACGATCGGCTACTCCGTGCAGTACCGCGACGAGCCGCTGTGGAAGCCGCCGCTCGAGGTCGGAGCGCTGCTCGCCGTCGTGTTCGGGACGGTGCTCGGCCTCGCCGCGCTGATCGACTTGGTCGACCCGAACGTCGGCCGCGTGATCGCGATCGGGTTCGTCCTGCTCGTCCTCGGCTTCATCGCCTACAAGCTCGGCGACCGCCTCGTGACGATCGCGGAGCTGTTCAAGGCGTTCACCCTACGCGGCCACTGGTACCTGATGCCGGTCGTCGTCGTCCTCTTGACGGTGGGCAGCCTGCTCGTCGTCGCCGCGACGTCGCCATTCGTCGCGCCGTTCATCTACACGTTGTTCTGATGCAGTCGTTCCGATGAAGCGCCTCATCGCAGAGTACTGGGCCTGGATCGTCGTGCCGATCGTCCTGGTCGTCGGCGTCCTCGCGCTGTTCCTCGTCCTGACCGAACACGACCCGGCCGAGGGCTTCATCTACAACCTGTGAGGCAGACCACCATGCTGCGCTTGATCAAAGAGAACTGGCTGTGGATCGTCGTGCCGATCGTGCTCGTCCTCGGCCTGCTCGTCGCCTTCCTGCTGCTGACCGAGAACGACGGCTCCGCACCGTTCGACTACCCGATCTTCTGAGCGGGGACGGCGCGCACGAGGCGCTCCAGATCGTCGAGAAACGACGGGTCGACGGCTTCATCGACGTGCCGCGCGTTCCAGATCCCGCAGCGCCGCACGTCGGGGTGATCGCTGTGGCGCCCCGACCAGCCGACCGACGGCGGATCGACGTCGCGCGCCGAAGCGAGCAGAGCGATCGAGTTGCGCTCGATCCGAGCGCGGACCGACGTCGCCGACGGCGGATCGTCCGCCGCCAGCCATAGGAACGGCATCGAGCGGATCACGCGGCTCACGTCCCGCTCGAATGGGGCCTCGGTCGCCCGCATCGCCTTCGTCGCGGGCTTCGCGCACCACGTCGGGCACGCGGTGCCGGAACGGTTCTGAAGCGCGCGTCCGACGAGCAGCCGGAACACCGAGCCGCGGTGGCTGCCCCCGCCGGTACGCTCGCTCCCCTTGTGCTGCGCGAGCCGGCTCCAAAGCGTCGAGCTCGACCCGCGGCTGACGGCGTGCGTACCGACGCGCACGACGCGCGGGCCCACGCCCGACCCGGAGCGCAACTCGCCGTCCTCGAAAAAGAAGTAGACGCCGCGCCGCGGCCACTCGTCCTTTCCGCGGCAAGCGGAGAGCCTGCGGGGCCCCCGGACTCGATCCGACAGCTCGGTCAGGAGTGCGTAGAAGCGCTCCAGGAGCGCGTCGCAGCCAAGCGCGTCGCAGCCATCCGCGTCGAGCCAGGCGAGCTGATGTCCGATCGCGAGTCCCTTCATCGGCACGTCTACGCCCACACCGATCCGCTCCAGCTCGGGCACGAGGTGCTCCCTGTACCGCTCGCCGGCTAGGAACGTGACGCGATCGCCGGGGCGCAGCATCTCGCGGAGCACCTGCAGGACCGCTTCGCTCCACGTCCGACGGTCACCCGGTCTCATGGCGCTCAACGACGCCTCGTAGGGCTCGACCGGGAGCACCGGCGGCAGGAGGCCGTGCTTGGCGGAGAGGATGAACCACGGCGCTCGCCGGCGCTCGACGAACGCCCGCGCCTTGGCGAACCAGGGGGACGCGTAGAGGTCCCGAGCGGCGTGTCTGCCGCTACGCTTTTTCGACGCGCACGCAACGAGGTAGAGCTGCCGCGGCGTGTCCACCCTACTCCGACAGCTCGAGGCCGACGCGGCGGAGGAGCTCGAAGCCGCCGCACGCTTCGGCGACGACCAGGTGCAGGCGCGTGTCGTCGTCGATCGGGATGCGCGCGAGCTGGAGCGGGTCGGCGCCGGCCTGGTTCGTGCCGGCGTGCGTGTTGACCGCGTATGCGAAGCCGGCGCCGCGCACGACGTCGAGCGTCTCCGGGCGGTAGTCCCAGCGGCGGCCGAACGGGTAGGCGAACGTCGCGGCCGGGCTGCCGACGGCGCGCTCGATCGACTCGGCGCAGCCGCGCACCTCGGCCTCGGCCAGCGCCGGGTCGCAGCGCGAGAGGATCACGTGGTTGACCGTGTGGCCGCCGAGCTCGAAGCCCGCGGCCGCGAGCGCGCGCGCCTGGTCCCAGTCGAGATAGAGCCGCTCGCACAGCGCCGCCTCGTCGCCCCCGCTCTCGACGAAGATGCGGTCGACGAGGCGGTCGCGCTCCGCCGGATCCGCGTCGTACTTGAGGATCCGCTTGACCTGGTAGCCGAGCCGCGCGCCCGCCTCGAGCACGGCCGCGAGCTTGGCGCGCGTCGCGTCCTCGCCCGCGAGCTCGAGATAGCGCCGGCCGAACGCCTCGGCGTCGAGCCCGCCCTGCGCGAGGCACCAGAAGTACTTGTGCGACCAGTTCACACGCCGCTCGTCGAGTGGCCGCGACTCGAGGAAGACCGTCGCGGGGATGCCGCGCTCGGCGAGCAGCGGCCGCAGCACCGTCGCGTTGTCGCGGTAGCCGTCGTCCATCGAGAGCGCGACCAGGCTCCGCCGCTCCCCGTTCGGCGACGCGAGCTCCGCGAAGCCCGCGCCGATCGTGCGGAACGCGTAGCGCCGGCCGAGGGCGTCGAGCAGCGCCTCGAGCTTCGCGCGGCGGATCTTCATGTCCCGCGGCAGGAAGTCGTTGCACGCGGGCTCGTCGACGCAGTGGCCGAACAAGATCGTCAGCCGGCGCGGCATGAGCCGGTCGACGACCCGGTGCAGCCCGGTGTGGAACAGGAGCCGCGCGTACGCCTCGCGCAGCCAGAGCTTGAGCCTGTGCTTCAATTCACGCGAATCCCGATTCGCCCATCGTCTCAGCCCATCGTCTCGTCGTCGCGGTCCCCGTCCGTGAGGTACCAGTCTGCCGCGCGAACGGCCGCGCGCGCCAGCGGGTGCTCCGGCCGGTGCAGGTACGCGATCACGATCAGGTGGTTCTGCGGCTTGGGCGCGAGGAACCCGGCGCCCTCGAGCGTGCGCTGCCAGAACGAGCCGTCGACCGCCGTCGCCTGCACCACGCTCGCCCCCGCCGCCGCCAGCAGCTCGAGCGCGGCCCCCACCGCGGCCGCCAGCGCGGCCGGCTCGGGCGCGAGCGCGTCGACGAGATAGCCGACCCGCTCCCCCTCCCGCGGCCGCTGGACGACCGCGTAGCCGGCGAGAGAGCCGCCCGGCCGATACACGCCCAGCGCCCGGTGCAGGCCCGCCGTCGTGTCGACGAAGCGCCAGTTCAGGTAGTCCGCGTCGCGGCGCACCATGAGCGCGAAACGCTCCTCGACCGCCCGCGCGAGCGGGAGCACCGCGTCGGGGAAGCGCTCGAGCGGCGCGACCGTGAGGCCCCGCGCGGCGCGGCGCAGCCGCCGCAGGCCGGCGGCGCAGCGCAGGCGAGCGAGCGGCAGGAGCGCTGCGCGGCCGCGCCCCTCGCGGCGGCGCACGGCGCGGGCGGCCCCCCCGGCGCTCGCGTAGAAGCTCCACGGCCGCAGCGTGCCGACCGCGCTCCAGCCGAGCTTCAGGAAGGTCGGCGCCGAGCGGCGGTTCGGCAGGCCGAAGACGAGCGGCCAGCCGCGCCGCGCGGTCTCGCGCAGCGCCTCGGCGTCGAGCGAGCTGAAGATCCCGCGCTTGCGCCAGTCGGGGTGCGTCATCACGTCCCCCGTCTGCCCGATCGTCGCGAACGTCGCCTCGTCCCCGCCCGCGAGCGCCCGCCGCGGGTTGCACGCGTAGCCGCTGATCGCCTCGCCGCCCGGGGGCCGCGCGACGACGCTCACCGACGTGCCGTGCGGGCTCTGGTCGTAGCGCCAGCGCAGCGCCTCGGGCCCGAGCGCCTTCTTGAAGCACGCGTTGAACAGGCGCGCCTGCTCGGGCCGATCGGCCGGCCCGCACAGCTCGACCGACAGGTCCTCGTTCGCGACGGTCGCGGGATCGACGTGCGTCGACTCGTGCATTGGCAGCAGGATCGCGCGGCGGGCGCGGTGCGACAAGTCTCCGCCAGGAACGACCACGGCCCGGACGCCGCCGTCCGAGCCGTGTCGCAGGGGCGCTGGAGGCGAGCTCAGCGCGCGCTCTGGAGCTGCTTGGTCATCACGTGCGAGCTGCGCGGCGGCGGCACGATCCCGAGCGCGCGGCCGACGCGCTTGCGCGCGAAGACCGGGTTCTCGAGGTAGTAGCCGACCCGCTCCATCAGGCGCCGCGCGCGCTGCGGGTACGCGTAGTACCAGCGCTCGTAGTTGCGCACCATCGCCTTGCGCAGCTCCTCGAGCTCGAGCTGCGAGAAGTTCTCGTGCACGTACGCCGAGCGGTTCGACGAGACGTAGTTCTCGCGCAGGTCGCTGATGTCGATGTTCGCGAGGTAGTTGTCCCAGGACTCGGTGCCGATCAGCGGGTTGAACACCGACACGCGCACGAGATCGGGACCGGCGAGCCGGAGCACGCGCTCGGTCTCCTGGATGTCCTGCATCGTCTCGCCCGGCGAGCCGACGATCAGGTAGACCTTCGCCCAGATGCCCGCGCGGCGCGTCATCTTGGCCGCCTCGATGATCTGGCCCGGCGTCAGGTCCTTCTTGAGCACGTCGAGCATGCGCTGGCTGCCCGACTCCCAGCCGTAGTAGATCCGCCGGCAGCCCGCGCGGTGCATGTGCTTGAGCAGCGGGTAGTCGACGCAGTCCGCGCGCGTGTTCGCGATCCACTCGAACTTCAGGCCGCGGCGCAGGATCTCGTCGCACATCTCGTGGATGCGCTTGCGGCGGAGCGTGAGGATCTCGTCGACGAACAGGATCACGCCCGGATCGTACGTCTTCACGATGTGCTCGAGCTCGTCGACGATCAGCTCGGTCGAGCGCACGCGGAAGCCGCGCCCCGTCAGCTCCTTCTGGCAGAAGATGCATTTGAAGGGGCAGCCGCGCGTCGTGAAGATGTACGTGAGCTTCTCGGGGTTGAGCTTGAAGAAGCTCTCCATCGGGAGCAGGTGGCGCGCGGGCAGCGGCAGCTCGTCGAGCTTCTTGATCAGCGGCGGCGCCGGGTTGTCGATCCACAGCTCGCCGTCGCGCTGGGCCGCCAGGCCCGGGATGCGCTGGAGCGCCTCGGTGTCGTTGCCGTCGAGCGCCTTCAAGAACTCCGGCAGCGTCTCCTCGGCCTCGCCCTTGAGGACGTAGTCGAAGTGCCCGCTGTCGAGGAAGATGCCCTGGTCGACCGACGCGTGCGGGCCGCCCATCACCGTGATCTTGCCCTGCTCCTTGGCGTACTTCGCCCAGGCGATCGCGCGCCGGATGTTCGGCGTCAGCGCGCCGAAGCCGATCACGTCGTTGCGCGCGATGACTTCCTTCATGTACGAGTCGTTGACGATGCGCTCGTCGCAGAGCTCGACCGGGATCTTCTCGCGCTCCAGGCTGGCGCCCAGATAGGCGATCCCCAGCACCATCGCCAGCGGGTCTTCCTGGACGTGCGGCTTGATGTACGTGAGCAGTGTCTTGCGCATGTGGCGACGCCGGAGGGGGGCAGCGGTGCGTGGACGGCCGTCCTGAACTCTACCGTGCGCGTAAGGTCCGCGCAACGGGAGCGGCCGCGGCGGCCCGCGCACGGCCATACTCGTCCAGGAAATCGTCCGTTAGACGGTCGATCGTGAAGAGACGTTCCATCCGATCGCGTCCCGCGGCTCCCATCCGCTGCGCCAGGGCCGGGTCGCGCAGGAGCCGGGCGATCCGCTCGGAAAACGATTCCACGTCGAACGGGTTGGCGATGAAGCCGCTCTCGCCGTCGACCACGACCTCGGGGCTGCCCCCGAAGGCGGTCGCGACGACCGGCTTGGCGTGCTCCATCGCCTCGAGGTTGACCAGGCCGAACGTGTCGAAGCAGATCGACGGGGTCACGAAGACGTCGCTCGCCGCGTAGGCGTCCTGGAGCTCGTCCCCGTCGAGCCAGCCCGTCGGGACGACCATGCCATCGACCCCGAGCTCGCGCGCCGTCGCCGCGAACTCCTGGTCGTAGATCTCGCGCCGGCCGAGCACGAGCAGCCGCAGGTCGGGAAACTCGGGCGCGAGGCGCGCCAGCATCGCGAGGAGCTGCGCGACGCCCTTCTGCTCGTGCAGCCGGCCGCCGATCGCGAGCACCGGCCGCGCGCCCAGCCCGTGCCGCTCGCGGAACGCGCGCACGCGCTCCGGCGGGGGCAACTGCGGCTGCGGCCGGATCGCGTTGTGCACCGTGCGGTCGACGCGGATCCCGTTCGCGCGCAGCACGACGCCGAGCTCGTCCGAGACGACGGTGAGCCGGTGGACGTCGCGCTCGAGCACGCGCCGGATGCGCCGGTTGCGGCCCGGCCGCAGACGCAGCCGCTGGCACGGGATGCACTTGGCCAGGTACGCGCGGTAGTCGCGCAGCGCTCCGCCGTGCTCCGCGCCGCCGTGGAAGCACGTCAGCTTCTGGTAGCAGAACGTCATGACGTCGTGCGCGGTGAACACGACGCCCGCGCCGGCTTTGCGCGCCGCGGTCAGGGACGCGTAGCCCAGGTGCGTGTGCACGAGGTGGCTGTGGACGACGTCGGGGCGGAAATCGGCGAGCAGCCGCCGCAGCGGCGCGCGCACGCGCGGGTTGTCGAGCGCGACCCACGCGCGCCAGCGCACCGGGTAGTCCGACCAGAGCTTGTGCACCGGCGTACCGAGGATCTCGCTCTCCCCCACTTCGGCGCGGTCCTGCGTGGCGGTCGCGATGCGCGCCTCGTGCCCCAGCTCGCGCAGCCGCTCCGCGTGCTGGTACATCTGCCGCACGGACGAGCCGATGCGCGGATCGCTCAGGTCGTTGAGGAAGAGCACCCGCATCGGATCACCCGGCCGCAGAGGGCGTCGCCGCGGCCTCGTCCGCGCGCTGGCGCCGGAAGTAGAGCGCGATGTACGCGTAGTGCACGAGCGTCCAGCCCATCGACGAGACCGCCCCCCACGCGGCGCCGGTGCGCGGCATCAGCCAGGCGAGCACGGCGGACAGCGGGACGGTGATGAGCAGGCACGCGAGCGCGACGCGCAGCGCGACCCGCAGGCGGTCGGTCGCGATGTAGAACGCGTCGATCGCGACCGCGAACGCGGCGCAGACGAAGCCCACGGCGAGGATCCGCGCGAGCAGCCAGACGGGCTCGACGTAACCGGCGGGGTAGAGCTCGCCGACGATCCACGGCACGAGCGGCAGGAAGCCGAGGATCCCGATCGCGATCATCAGCCCGCCGAGCAGCGTGACGCGCACGAACAGCTCGCGGAAGCGCGCGGCGTCCTGGAGGCCGGCGAGCCGGCTCATCGCGGGCAGCGCGGTCCGGCTCATGCCCTGCATCATCATGAACGGGATCTTCATCGTGCTCATCGCGACGCGGAAGTACGCGACGTACTCCGACGTGCCGAAGCGCTGGATGATCAGCGGCGGCAGGATCGACACCGCGAGCGCGTCGACGTTGCGCAGGAGCCCGATGCGCACGCCCAGGCGCATGCCGCGGCGCACGGGCACGCTGCTCCAGCGCCGCAGCACGTCCCTCACCGTCGGGAGCGGCGGCCCGCCGTCGCTCTGCGCGCGCCGGTACAGGTCGAGCGCGACGAACGAGGACAGGAACGACGCGGCCATCCAGCCGATCAGCGGCCCCGCCGGCGTCCCCGTCCCCATCGCTCCGACGACGACGAGCACGACGCGGATCGCCTCGGACGCGTTCTCCGTCTGCGCGAGCGGGAGCATGCGCCGCGTCCCCTGGAACGCCGCGATGCAAACGACCTTCGGCAGCTCGAGCAGCGGCATGAAGCACAGCCACCACGCCCAGATGCCGACCTGCCGCGGCGCGACGGGGAGCTCGCTCGTGCCGTACACGAGCTCGGCGACCGCCGGCAGCACGAACCAGCCGAGGCCGACGAGGACCGCGGCGAGCAGCAGGTGCGCCTTCAGCAGGAAAGCGAGCCACTGCGCCACCTTCTCGGTCAGGCCGCGCGCGCTCGCCGCCGCGACCTGCGACACGGTCGCGGGCAGCACGCCCAGGCTCGTCGTGAAGAAGAAGAACGAGAAGAACGCGATCGTGACGAAGTAGATGCCCTGCAGGTGCGCGCCGAGCAGGTGCGCGACGACGACCGACGAGAGGAAGTTGCCGCACGCGTTGATCAACGCGCCGATCTGCAGTGTCGCCGAGTCGCGCACGAACTTCGTGCGCAGCATCGCGAGCAGCTTCACCCGCGCGCCTCCGCGAGGCTCTCGTCGTAGATCGCGAGCACGCGCCGCGCGTTCAGGGCCCACGTCGAGCGCTGCGCCCGCTCGACGCCCGCCGCGCCCATCCGCGCCGCGAGCTCCGCGTCGCCCAGCAGCCGCTCCATCGCCGCCTCGACCGCCTCGACCGTCTGCTCGACGAGCAACCCGGTCCGGCCGTCGTCGATCGCGTCCTCCGCGCCGCAGTCGCGCGTCCCGACGCACGGCGTCCCGCTCGCCGACGCCTCGAGATAGACGATGCCGAAGCCCTCGAAGCCGCCGTCGCTCGCCGTCACCGGCGTGTGCACGAAGAGCCGCGCGCGCTGCAGCATGTCGATCTTCTCGTCCTCGTCGACGTTCCCGACGAGGTGCACCCGGCGCGCGACGCCCGCGTCGCGCGCCGCGCGCTCGAGGGAGCGCTGGTACTCGTCCTCGCTCTTCTTGCCGACGACGAAATGGTGCAGCTCCGGATGGCGCTGCGCGAGCCTGCAGAACGCTCCCAGCGAGAGGTGGTGCCCCTTGCGCTCCTTGATCTCGCCGATGCCGAGCGTGAACGGAACGTCGTGCCACGGCCGGTGCCCGACGAGCGGCCCGCGCGGCTCGGCGTAGTGCGCCGCGTCGACGCAGTTGGGGATCACGTGGACGCGCTCCGGCGGCAGCACGGCGGGGTCGACGAGCGCGAGCACGCGCCGGCGCGTGTACGCGCTGACCGAGATCAGCGCGGCGAAGCGCCCGTACGTGCGCCGCGCGCGCGCCCCGTGGCGCGCCGAGAGGAGCGGCTGCACCGTGTACGTGCCGTGCGCGGTCGCGACGCACGGGACGCCCGCGAGCCGGGCCGCGTCCGCCGCGACGAGGCTGTGCGGATAGTCCTTGATCGCGTGGACGAGGTCCGCGCGCCGCGCCGCGCGCCAGGCGCGCCACGTCGAGAGCGCCCAGCTCGCCCAGAACCGCGACGGGCTCATGTAGAAGAAGTAGTCCGGCGGCAGCGCGACGCGCACCCGCCAGTGCGACGGAACCTGGCTCGACGTCGGGCGGTGCTTGCGCGCGAGCAGGACCTCGACCTCGAGGTCGGGCCGCTGCCGCTCCATCGCCGCGATCAGGCGCATCGCGTAGCGGCCCACGCCGTCGAGGTCGGAGAGCGAGTCCGTGAGGAACAGGACGCGCATCAGGCTGCGTCCTCGGCGAGCGCGTCCATCCAGGCGAGCACCCGCCGGGCGCGCGCGTCCCACGTGTGGGCGGGCGCCCGCTCGCGCATGCGCGCCGCCAGCCGCGCGCGCAGCGCCTCGTCGCCGAGGACGCGCTCGATCCCCGCCGCGAGCGCCGCGGGATCGTCCGGGGCGACGAACACGGCATCGCGGCCCGGCACGAGCACGTCGCGCAAGCTCGGCAGGTCGCTGACGACGAGCGGCAGCCGCGCCGCCATCGCCTCGAACACCTTGAGCGGCGACGTGTAGCGCGCGCTGATCGCCGGCTCCGAGCGGTTGGGCACGACGCCGACGTCGGCGGCGGCGAGGTACAGCGGCACGCGCGCGGGCGGCTGGAACCCGTCGAGGCGCACGTTCGCCGCGCCCGCCGCGCGCTCGCGCAGCTGCGCGACGTCGGCGTCCATCCCGCCGGCGACGAGGAACGTCGCGCCGCTCACGCGCCGCGCCGCCGCGACGAGCACGTCGGCGCCCTTCCACGCGAGCAGCCCGCCGGTGTACACGACGACGCGCTCGTCCGCGCCGAGCCCGAGCTCCGCCCGCGCCTCCTCGCGCGTCGGCCCGCCCTCGAGCCGCGTCGCCTCGACGCCGTCGTGCTCGACGAGCACCGCAGCGCTCGCGTCGATCTCCGCGAGGTCGTCCGCGACGCCGCGCGAGATCGCGATCGCTCCGCGGACGCCGGCGAGCGCCTCGGCGAGCGCGCGGCGCCGGGCGCGCGCCGGGACCGAGTGGACCTCGAGGAACACCCTGCCGTGGCCGCCGCGCACGAGCCGCAGCGCCGTCTCCGCTTCGCGCGACAGCACGCGCGCCCGCGGGAACGACGCGAGCACGCTCCGCGCCGCGTTCGCGGCGAACGTGTGCTCCTGCACGCGCGCCGGCCAGAACTGCAGCCGCCGCGGGACGCGATCGATCCAGTCGGTGCACGGGACGGCGACGACGTCGGGCCGCGGTCCGGGCCCGACCGCGTAGTAGTCGAACAGCGTCTGCCCCGGCGGCAGCGCCGGCGTCGGCACGCGCCGCGCATGGAGCAGCGTCGTGCGCACCCCGCACCGCTCGAAGCTCGCCGCGACCTGCGCGATCTGCAGCGACTGGGCTCGTTGCGAGGGCATCCGCGCGTTCGCGACCAGGACGAGCTCGCCCCCCGCGCTCATCCGCCGCCGTCCGCCGGGCCGTCCATGTAGCCGAGGTTGCGGAACTCCTCTTCCTGGTCGCGGTGCGACTCGACGACGTCCGCGAGGGGGATCGGCATGCGCGCGTCGTAGGCACGCAGCTCCGCGAGCAGCCGCTCGAGCGCCGCGTCGAGCTCGGGCGTGCGCTCGTCGAAGCGGTCGTGCTCCTCGGCCGGATCCGCGGCGAGGTCGAACAGACGCGGCCGCGGCGCCGTCTCGGACGCGAGCATCCGCTCCCAGCCGCCCTCCGCGAGGTCCTCGTGGCGCACGACGAGCTTGTAGCGCCCGTCGTGGATCGACACGAAGCGCCCGTTCTCGGCGAAGCTGTAGCGGCGCACCTCGTCGACCTCGCCGCGCACGAGCGGCAGCAGGCTCTGTCCGTCGACGATCCCGCGCTCGTCCGGGTCGTCCTCGTGCGGCGGCTCGACGCCGATCAGGTCGCACAGCGTCGGCACGAGGTCGATCGAGTCGACCATCGCATCGACCTGGACGCCCTGCGGCAGCCCGCGCGGCCAGCGCACGACGAGCGGGATCCACAGGTTCGTCTGGTACATGTGGTTGTGCTCCCAGCGCCCGCCCTCGCCGAGATCCTCGCCGTGGTCGGACGTCACGACGACGATCGTGTCGTCGAGCACGTCCTGGCGCCGCAGCTCGTCGAGGATCTCGCCGAGCGCCGCGTCGGCCTGCGCCACGCCGCCGTAGTAGAGGTTCCTGATCTGCTCGACGTCCGCCGGCCACTGCGCGCGCTCCTCGTCGGTCGCGGGGTACGCGCCCGACTCGATCGCGCGCCGGTGCTCGGCGTAGAACGCGCTCACCGGCCCGTCGTACGCCGGGTCGCAGTAGTGCTCGCGGAACGGCGAGCGCGGGTCGTACGGCGTGTGCGTCGAGTACAGGTGCACGAGCGCGATCCAGCGCTTCTGCCCGTTCTCGCGCAGCCACTCCTTCGCGATGCCCGCCGCGGCGCCGTAGTCCGTCGTGCGCTGCGCGAGCTTGGTCGAGAGGAGCGAGAGCAGCAGCTCCGAGCGGAACCGGCTCCACGTGCTGTCGCGGCTGACGAGCCCGTGCCCGTCCATCGCCTCCGAGTAGTAGTCGAAGCCGCGGATCAGCCCCGACCCGTTCGTCATCGTCCCCGTGAGAAAGGCCGCTCCGACGTAGTCGTTCTCGTGCAGCCGCTCGTGGCCGCGCTCGCGCGGCGCGCTGCCCGCGGCGAACGGCGCGCCCTTGAGGTGCCACGGCAGCGTCACGTTCGGCCGCATGCGCACGCCCGGCTCCATCTTCATCAGGCCATGGCGCCGCGGGTACTTGCCGGTGAGCAGGCTCCCGAAGCTCGTCCACGTGAACGGCGCCTGCGCGGACGCGCGCCGGAAGAGCACGCCCTCGCTCGCGACCCGGTCGACGACCGGCGTCCTCACGCGCTCGTGGCCGTAGGCGGAGAGCGTGTCCTGGCGGAGCGCGTCGACGACGACGAGCAGCACGTTCGGCAGGTCGCGGTTGCGCTCGTTGATCACGCCCCGCGCGGAGCCCGCGTCGCCGGCGGCGACGAGCTGCAGCGCTCCCCCGACCCAGCACACGAGCACCGCGATCTGCGTCGCGAGGTGCCAGCCGCGCGGCAGCCGCGCCCAGCCGCGCGCGAACAGCCAGCCGAGGACGAGGCCGGCGGCGAGCGCGCCCGCGCCGACCGCGAGGCGCTCTGGCGACGCCGCGGGCAGGCCCCAGAAGAGCAGCGGCCGCGTCCACCAGTACAGCTCGAGCGCGATGCCGACGCCGATCGACCAGCCGAACGCGATGCGGTAGCGCGCTCCCAGCGAGCGCTCCCGCACGAAGCGGTGCCACAGCGGCGAGAGCACGACGAGCCAGCCCGCGTGGACCGCGCCGTAGATCAGGACGCTCGCAGCGAGGCAGCCGGGCACGGCGCTCGCGCCGACGCCCTCGGTGCGCGTGAGCGCGACGATCCCGTCGGCCAGGCCCAGCAGCAGGCCGGCGAGCGTCCCAGCGTTCACCGCCGCGCGCAGCGTCGCGAGGTAGCCGGGAACCGGGCGGGAGGGGGCGCTCATGGGTCGATTCGGCCGCGCCGAGCGCGACAGCTTCGCCTATCGGGGGGGCTCAGGCCAGCCGGTAGCGCACCTCGCTCGCCGCCCGCCGGACGTCGGTGGCGAGGCGCGGGACGCGGTAGCGCAGGCGCCGCGCGCCGCCGCCGTCGAGGAGACGCTCGTGCACCGCGAGGCCGCTCCCGTCGATACGGAACGAGCGCTCGAGCCGTGAGCCCGGGACCGGGGTTCCGTCGCGATGGGCCAGCGCCGAGACGATGTGGATCCCGTCGCCCGCGACCGCGACCTCGGGCGCGAGGTCGAACGCGCTCGAGACGCGCGGGTGCGCGAACGCGAGCACGCCCCGGCGGAACGTGCGCGCCGGCGCCAGGAGCGCGCGGCCGCGCTGCCCCGCCCGCAGGTGCGTCCGCGCGAGCCAGAGCGAGAAGCGCAGCTCCCGGCCCCCCGCGCGCCAGCCGCGCGCCGGGTCGACCAGACCGCGCGCGCCCGACCACTCCCCCTCGTTCGCCCCGCCGAGCCGGCAGCGGGCGAGCAGTGGCGCGCCGTCCGCGGCCCGCGCCACGCGGATCAGGCCCGCGCCGTGCGGGCTGCCGTGGTGCACGTTGACCGGCGGCCGCGCGCCGCGCACCCACGCGACCACGGCTCCGTCCGCCAGCCGGCCGAGCTGCGCGTCGGCGAACCACTGGACGCGCAGGTCGATGCCGCCGCGGCCCGGCGCCGGCGCGCGCTCGTCCGCCGCGTCCTCGCGCTCGAACGCGTCCTCCAGCTCGGCCGCCGCGCGCGCGATCCACGCGGCGTGCGCGGCCCAGAACACCGGGCACTGATAGCTCTCCTCGCGCCCCGGCCCGGGCAGGTGGCTGCGCGGGCGCCCGTCGGGGTCGAGGTGCGCGGTCCACGCGCGCAGCGCGCGCACGGCGCAGCGCGCGAGCTCGGGCGCGCGGAACACGCGCGCGCCGAGCGCGAACGCGTGCACGTCGAACGGGTGCGACGCGACCTCGTACGGCGCGCCCCAGTACCACGGCTTCGCCTCGACGAGC
The DNA here is from genome assembly GCA_964528575.1 of uncultured Planctomycetaceae bacterium. GTDB lineage: Bacteria > Planctomycetota > UBA1135 > UBA1135 > CAZGTQ01. Next base: position 24,723 of record CAZGTQ010000269.1, read on the forward strand.
CCGCACTTGATCCCGTCGGGCCCCTGCAGGGCCGCGAGGAAACCGAGCCCGCGCCGCAGCGGCTCCGCGAAGAGCTCGCCCGCCGGATCGCGGCCGAGCCGCTCGAGCGCGTGCAGCACGAAGCCCGTGACGCGCGACTGATAGAACGCGGACACGTCGCTCGCGCCGGGGTGCAGCGCGCCCCACTCGAGCGGGTGGTACGGAAAGCTCCCGTCGCCGTGCTGGATCCCTTCGAGCACGCCGACCGCCTCGATCGCGGCGCGCTCGAGCTCCGCATCGCGCTCGAGCGTGCACGCGCCGGCGAGCCCCGTCAGCCCCCACGCGCGCTGCGCCGGGATGCCCTTGTCGAGCACCGCGTAGCGCAGGTACGTGCGCGCGTGCAGCACGCTCGCCTGCGCGAACTCCTCGCGGTCGGCCGGCTCGAGCCGCTCGCCCAGCTCGGTCACGAGCGTCGCGAGCGCGTCGCTGCACGCGCCCCCGTCGATCACGCTGTTCGAGCAGTTGTACGGGTCGTGCCGCCCCGGCCGAAAGGTGTGGCACGGGCTCGTCCCCTCGCGCACGAGGTTCGCGACGAGGCGCCGGCCCTGCTGGACCGCGGCGGCGACGAGCGCGTCGCGGTCCGCCTGGGGGTCGAGCCGCGCGAGCGCCGCGGCGAGCACCGCGACATACGCGCTCTTGCCCGTGTGCTCGACCCGGTGCCACGGGCAGACGATGCGGCCCTCGGCGCCGGGCTCGCGCAGCGCGAGCAGCCAGCGCAGCACGCGCCGCAGCGGCTCGACGATCTCCGCTCTCACCGCACGAGGAAGCGCCCGAAGTCGGACGCCGTGCGGCGGATCTCTTGGTGCGCCCGGCCGCGCGCGCGCCGCCAGAGCTGCGTGATCGCGAAGTCCGCGAAGGCGAGCGCGACGCACGCCTTGACCCACGCGCCCGCGAGCCGGCCGTGGTGCTTGCGGTAGTAGTAGAGCCGGTTCTTGTGCCACTCGGGCACGTAGTCGCCGAACTGCTTGGTGCTCGCGCCGACGTGGTGCAGCACGCGCGCGTCGGCGACGTAGCGCGTCCTGTACCCCGCTCTCGCCATCCGCTTCGACAGGTCGACGTCGTTGAAGAACAGCCACAGTTCCTCGTCGAACGCGCCGACCTCGTCGAGTACCGAGCGGCGCACGAGCAGGGCCGCGGCCGGCGGCTGGTCGACGTCGCGCGAGCCCTCGTGGTCCCAGTCGCGCAGGAAGTAGCGCCGCAGCTCGCGGCTGTTCGGCAGCCAGCGCTCGAGCGGCGTCGCGAACAGGAGCGGCGTCCACAGGCCGGGGAACGCCTGGCACGCGCGCTGGGTCGATCCGTCGGGGTGCACGAGGCGCGGCGCGGCGGCCGCGTAGTCGGGGTGCGCCTCGAGGAAGCCGATGAGCTTCGCGAGCGCGTCGGGCGCGACCTCGGTGTCCGCGTTGAGCAGGAACACGTGCTCGCCCCGCGCGAGCGCGATGCCCTGGTTGCAGCCGCGCGCGAACCCCTCGTTGCGCTCGTTGCGCCGCAGCACGACGTCGGGGAACGCGCTCGCGACCATGTCGGCCGAGCCGTCGGCGCTGGCGTTGTCGACGACGATCACCTCGGTCGGAGGCCGCTCGGCGGCGTACACCGTCTCGAGGCACTTGCGCAGGAGCTCGCGCGTGTTCCACGAGGGGATGACGATCGAGAGCACGGTCACCGGGTAGCTTCCATGTGCGCGACGAGCCGGCGCATCAGCGCGTCGACCTCGTGCTCGCGGGCGAGCGCACGCAGGTCGCGTCGCAGGCTCGCGAGATCGCCGGGGGAGAGCGCGAGGAGCGCTTCGACGCGCGCGGCCAGGAGGGTCGCGTCGCCGGGCGGGAAGCGTAGCATCTGGGCCCGCTCGCCCAGCGGCTCGAGGATCGGGCCGAACGACTCGTTGCTCGTCACGACGGGCCGGCCGCAGGCCAGCGCCTCGAGCACGACCTTGTCGACGCTGCCGGTCCGGCTCGTGTGCACGAGGATCGACGCGCGCCGGAAGAACGCCGGGACGTCGCGGTACGGGACCGCGCCGTGCAACGCGATCCGCCCGGCGACGCCGCCGCTCTCGATCGCGTCGCGCACGGTGCGCGCGTACGCGTCGTCCCCGGCCGCGAGCTCGCCACCGACCACGTCGAGGAACAGGTCGTGCCCGCGGGCGACGAGGATGGCGAGCGCGGCGATCGCGGTCAGCGGGTCCTTCGCCGGGGTCAGCCGGCCGACCGTCAGGAGCCGCGCCGGCCGCTCGGGCTCGACGCCGCGCGCGTCGAAGTGCGCGAGGTCGATGCCGTGGCCGGTGACGACCTTGTTCGGCGCGTCGATGCGCAGCGACTCCGCGCTCGCGGTGAACGCCTTGTCCACGCGCGCGACCGCGCGGCGCAGGCGCGCGTCGACCGCCTTGTGCGTGTACCACAGGAACAGCTTCGCGCCGGCGCGCCGTGCGGGCCCCGCCGCGACGAGCGCGTAGCGCGGCACCATGTGCGCGAGGACCGCGTCGAAGCCGTCGCGCACGAGCGCCTCGCGCAGGATCGCGCGGTAGCGCAGGTAGCGGCCGACGACGCCTTTGCGGCCCACGACGCACACGTCGACGTTCGCCGGCAGGTCGTCGGTGACCCCCGCCTCGAGCGCGACGACGCGCACGCGCTCGCACGCTCCCGCGAGCCCGGCGACCCAACGCGACACGAAGCCGAGCACCGCGTCGGACGAGTCGATCACCTGCGTGAGGAAGAGCAGCTTCACGGCGCGTCCTCGACGCGCGCCGGACGCGCGCGGGCGCTCGTGCGTCCGGCGCACTCGGCGGCGAGCTCCTTCAGCCCGTCCGCGTAGCGCGCGATCGCGCGGCCGTACTCGAAGCGCTCGACGTCGCGGCGCGCCTGCGCCCCCATCGCGCGCCGCCGCTCCTCGTCCGCCAGGCACTTTCCGAGCGCGTCGGCGAGGCTCTGCGCGTCGAACCCCGCGAGGTAGCCGTTGCGGCCGTCCTCGAGCAGCTCGCCCATGATGCCGACGCGGGTGCTGACCGCGGGGACGCCGCACGCCATCGCCTCGACGGTGACGCGCGGCCCGCCCTCGCACGTCGAGGCGCAGACCGCGACGCGGCTCCTGCGGTAGACCTCGGCGAGGTCCTCGGGCCGGTCGACCCAGTCGAGGAAGCGCACGCTCCCCGTCAGGCCGCGCTTCGCGACGCGCGCCTCGACGCGCTCGCGCAGCGGCCCACGGCCGAGCAGCAGCGCGCGCGGCGCCGGACCGCGCTCGGCCAGCAGCGCGAGCGCGTCGACGAGGCGCAGGAGGCCCTTGTTGCTCACCAGGCGTCCGACGAAGACGACGTCCTGCTCGGGCTCGGGCGCCGGGTCGCGCGGCGCGAAGAGCTCGAGGTCGATGTAGAGCGAGCCGAGCACGCGGATGCGCTCGTCCGGCACGCCCCAGCGGCGCAGGAGCGGCGGCATCTCGCCCGCGTTGACGACGCGGAACGCGCACGCGCGCCCCCGCGCCCAGCGCACGTAGGCGCGCGCGACGAAGCGGTCGAAGACCTCGCGCGCGTCCGCTGCGACGGGGTAGCCGGGCACGTGGTGGATCTCGGACACGTACGGCACGCCGGTGCGCGCGGACAGGCGCGCCGAGCCGATGCCGTTGTAGAACCAGCCGTAGTCGTGGCTGACGACGAGCGCGTGGCCGTGCTCCGCGATCAGCTCCGCGCCGCGGCGCGTCACGTACCCGACCATGCCCGCGCGGCCGACGTCCGCGGGATGGAAGTGCACGTTGGCGTGGATCGTGCGCACGACGACGGGCCGGTCGGGCCGCGGACAGAGCACGTCGATGCGCTCGAAATGGCGCGAGAACGCGCGCTGCATCGTCCAGAAGGGGCCCTTTTCGCCGACCGCGACGTTGCGGTCGCCGCTGACCATCAGGAGACGCACGCGCGGCGCTCCCGGACGACGACCTCGTACACCTCCTCGAGCCGATCGGCGAGCCGCTCCGCGCCGAACCGCTCGCGCACGCGCATCCGCGCGCGCTGCCCTGTCGCCGCGCGGAGCTTCGCGTCGCCGAGCAGCGCGTCGAGGTGGTAGGCGAGCTCGGTCGCGTCGGCGCCGAGCCAGCCGGTGCGCTCGTGCGCCACGACCTCGGACACGCCGCCGACCGGCGTCGCGACGACCGGCAGCGCGGCGGCGGCCGCCTCGACGAGCGCGACCGGCAGCCCTTCGCTGCGCGACGTGAGCAGCACGGCGTCGAGGTCTGCGAGCACGGCGGGCATGTCGTGGCGCACGCCGACGAGGTGCGCGCGCGCCGCGAGCGCCGGCGGGAGCGACTCGATGCGCCGCTCGAGTGCGCGCCGATCGCTCCCGTCGCCGACGAAGACGAGGTGCAGCCGCGGATGGCGCGGCGCGAGGGACTCGAAGACGTCGACGGCGAGCCCGACGCGCTTGACCTCGGCGAGCCGGCCGACGACGCCGACGAGGAGGTCGGAGGGCGCGGCGCCGGTGAGCGTACGGATCGGGCCGCTCGCGCGCTCGTGCTCGGCGTCCGGCGCGGGCCGGCGCAGCGCGAGCAGCTCGTCGAGCTCGACGCCGGGCTGGACGACGACGAGCTTCGACTCGTCGACGACGCCCAGGCGCAGGAGGTCGTCCGCGGTCGCGTGCGAGACCGCGATCACGCGGTCGGTTTCGGCGGCGAGGCGGCGCTCGTGCGCGATGAGGCGCCGCGAGACCGCCGGAGGGAAGTAGCCCTCGAGGACGTGCCCGTGGAACGTGTGGACGCGCGCGACGCTCTCGAGGCCGCGCACGGCGAGCCGGCCGAGCGTGCCGGCCTTGGACGCGTGCGTGTGGAGCACGTCGGGCGGGTCGGCGCGCAGGGCGCGGCGCAGCGCGCGGCGGGCGCGCAGGTCGCCGAGCGGCGAGATGCCGCGTTGCAGCCCCCGAACGCGCTCGGCGGCGATGCCGCGGGCGCGCGCGGCGTCGAAGAGATCGCCCTCGCCGGGCTCGGGGCGCCCCACGTACACGCGCACGACGTGCCCGCGCTCGGCGAGCACGGGATCGGAGGCCAGCGCCTGGCGGGCGGGCCCGCCCAGGTTCAGTCGCGTCAGGACCCGCGCGATGCGCATGGAACGGCAAGGCGCGGAGAAGCCGCGCGAGCCCGCCAGCATACGGGCTGCGCGCTGCCACCTGCCAGGAGCTAGGCGTGGCCGTCGAACAGCGACAGATGGTAAGCGACGAGGACGCTGTAGGTGGCGGCCGACGCCCACAGGCCGATGCGCGCCAGGAAGAAGTTCTTGTGCAGGCAGAGCACGAGCACAGCGAGCCCGATCAGCGTCGACTTCCACACCACGAATCCCAGGCGTCCGGTACCGAGCAGCGCGTCGGCGACGGGGTTCAGCTCGATCCCGCCGGCCTGCAGGTGCACGAGCGTGAAGAAGCTGTCGGCCGCGTTCATCAGCACGATCCAGAGCACGAGCAAGAGCAGGCCGCCGTCGTAGATGTCGACGAAGCTGCCCTCGCGCTCCTCCTCGCGCCGCACGGCGCCGCGCCGCCCGCCCCAGAGGCTCCAGCGCGACAGCCGCGGAGTCGGCCGCCGGCGTCGATCGGACAGGCTGCGGCGCGCGGCGGCGCGCCGCGCCTCCGCGCCCGCCAGGGCGGCCGCGCCCCCGCTCGTCCCGTCTCGCTCCGCCATGGCCTCGCGCGGCCCCTATCGGCCGGATGGCGAGCCTCGCTTGAAGCCCCGCCGCGGCGCGACCCGCCGCGGCGCGGCGCTCAACGCCCGCCGCCGCGGGTTCCTCCGCCCCGGCCGTGGTCGCCGTCGGAGTCGCCCGGCTCGCGGTCCTGCTCGCCGTCCTCGCCCTCTTCCTTCGGCGGCGGATCCCAGTGATCGGCGCGGTCGGGCGTGTCGTACACGACGCCGGCGATCCACGGCCGGCGCAGCGCGGGGCCCGGCAGCTCGACCGCCTGTGGGTCCTCGACGACGTAGTGGTGGTAGAGCGACGTCTCGGCGCGCCAGTACGTGCGCTCGTGAGGCAGCGTGACGCCGCCGACGCGGCGCTCGCCCTCGAAGTCGACGTGGGCCCACACGAACGGGTCCTCGGTCCAGCGGTCGTCGCCGCTGAAGCGCCACTTGAGCTGGGCGACGCGCTTGTTCTGGGGATCGACGAAGAGCAGGAACTCGCTGATCTCCTCGACGCTCTCGAGCACGACCGGGACTTGGAGCCGGAGCATGTAGACGTGGAGCGTGCGTCCGTCGACCTGCTCGGCGCGCCGGAACTGCGTCTGGGCGCCGTGGCCCGCGAGGCTGAACGGCACGGTGGCGAGGAAGAGCTCGCGCCGCAGAGCGGTCTCCGCCTGCGCGACGACCTGGGGCGAGCGGTCGTACTGCCCCCGCAACTCGCCCCACGCCACGTTGTCGTGCAGCACGTGGCGCCGGTACAGCGGGCCCTCCTGGGCCATGTCGACGAACTCGGACTTGCAGAACCCGTCGCCCGCCGGCGTGAAGTGCACCAGATGGGGGACGCGGTGATGGACGCGCCACTTCTTCCCATCGGCCGCGAACAGCGTCTCGAGCACCTGGTAGCGCAGCCCCGGCAGCGCGTCGAACGCCTCGCGCCCTCCGGCGGCCCGAACCAGCGTCTCGACGAGCGTCGGGTCGCCCTTCGCCGGCGCGGCGGCATCCTGGGCCTGGACGGACGAGCGCAACGTCCCCGCCAGCACGAGCGGAACGAGCAGCAGAACGGACTTCATCACGAGGAGCCTAACGGGGTGCGGGCCGGCGGTCATCAACCGGAGCCCGCTACGGAGCACCCCCCGCCGGCGCGAGCGCAATTCCGAGCGCGCC
>CAZGTQ010000270.1:0-77536 GCA_964528575.1 uncultured Planctomycetaceae bacterium
CTCGTCGCCGCGCCGATCTCGGCGTCCAAGCCGCCGGCGAGCGTGAAGACGAGCTCCGCGCCCGCGACAGGCTCGCGGCTCTGCGCATCGAGCACGCGACCGTGGAACGTCGTCGTCGGAGTGAGCTCGACGATCGCCCAGTCCGCCACGACCCAGCGCCAGCGCACATCGCCGTAGCCCCGCGCTTCGACCAGCAGCTCGACCTCGCCGTCCCGCGCGTCGAGCCCGTCCACCGTGCACCAACCGTCGGCGCCGGTCTCGACCGCGGCCGACTCGTGTGTCACGCGCGCGCCCGCGACCGCGCGTCCGTCGAGCACGTCGACCACGCGCACGCGCATCGTCGCTCCGTCGCGCGCTGCGGAGGCCTCGAGCGGCCGCTCGCGCGAGCCGGCAGCCGCTTCCTCGCGCAGGCGCGCAGGGTCGGTCGCCGCGTCCGCCGGCGCGAGCGGGGCGTCGCGACGCGCAACCGCCGTCGCCTCCTGTGGACGAGCGGCTTGCGAGCGGTCGCGCTCGCGCAGCAGGAGCCACGCCGCGAGCGCGACGACGGCGAGCACGACGACGATCGCGAGGGCCTTCCGCATCGCTCAGCGCTCGCTCCAGCTCAGCTCGATCGGCGCGTCGACGTTCGCGCCGATCTCGACGACCGACGGCTCGATCGCGACGGCGTCGTCGTCCGGCTCGAGAACGAAGCGATAGGAGCCCGGCTCGAGGCCGGCGACCTCGGCGACGCCGTCCTCGAAGCGCATCACGCGCCGGCGCAACGAGCCGCCGGGGAAGTGGGGGCCGATCTCCGCGGGCACGTGCGTCTCGACGAGGAGCACGTTGTGCGACCAGAGCGGCTCGTCCGCCCAGGTGAAGCGCGCGACGAGGCCGTGCTCGAGCTCGAACGTGCGTTGCGTCTCGCCGCGCACCGGGATCGGCACGCCGAGCTCGACGAGCCGCGCGTAACGCTCGTCCGTCGCGCGCAGGTGCACGTCGACGCGACCGGCGGGCAGCTCGAGGCGCATCCAGCCGCCGGGATCGGGCGTGCGGCGGTGCGTCTCGACGTACTCGGCGGTCGCGTCGGTGCGCCAGAAGAGCGCGAACACGGGGAGCGGCTCACCGTTCGCTGCGTCGACGATGCGGTAGAGCAGCTCGCCCGTGAGCGGAAGCACGAAATCCACCCCCGACGTGCCGGGCGCGACGTCGTTGCGCTCGAGATCGAACGGGCCGTCCGACGCGCGCACGGTGTACGTCTCGCCCACGTCGACCGCATCGAGCGCGTACGTGCCGTCGTGCTCGGTCGACGTGTGCGCCGAGAGCGACGCGTCGTGGAGCACGACGGCGACGGTCGGTGCCGGCGAGCCGTCGGCGAACGTGACGCGGCCGGAGATCGGCGCCGCGGGGACGCGGACGTCGAAATCGAGCTGGTGCGCGCCGCCCGGCTCGACGAGGAGCTGCGCGCTGCGCTCGACGACCCAGCGCTGTTCGTACAAGAGCCCGAAGCGCGCGTGCACCGTCACCGCGCCGGGCTCGACGCCGGCGAGTCGGTAGCGGCCGTCGTACATGTTCACGTGGACGAGCTCGGTGCGCGTCGGACCCTGCCACTCGATCTGCGCCGCGCACTCCCGTCCGTTCAACGTCAACCGGCCGCAGACCGTCGCGACCGGCTCGGCCGGCTCGAGCGGCTCGAGCCGCACGTCGACCCACGTCGTCGAGCCTGGGCCGCCGAGCGACGGGACGAGCTGCCTGGCGCGACCGAGCGTCGCGTGCCGCGCGAAGATCTCGACGTGCTCCGCGCCGGGCACGTTCGCGCGCGAGCGGAAGCGGCCCTGCTCGTCCGTCACGGCGCCGGTATCGAACCGCTCGGGGCCGAGGTACCAGTCCGACTCCAGCATCGCGAGCCACTCGGGGGCGTCGTCGCGCCGGCGCATCTGCTGGAGCTCCACGGGGTTGCCGCGCACCTCGACGTCGACGCCCGCGACGGGTCGCCCCTCCGCGTCGTGCACCACACCCTCGACGAACGCGCCGCGCGGGAGCCGGAGCACGAGCGGGCCACTTCGCGCGAGCTCGTCGGTCGTGAGCTCGACATTCAGGCGGCACCAACCGTCGGCCCACGCTTCGAGGAAGACGTCGCCGGCGAGCACCGGCACGTCGAACGCGCCGTCGGGCCCGAGCTCGACGGGCTCGTGCCGCACGTGCCGCAATTGCGCGTTCGCGATCGGCGCGCCGGTGACGAAGTCGACGACGCGCCCGACGAGGCGGACGCCGCGGCGCAGGCGCAAGTCGCGCTCGACGCGTTCGGTCCGGCGCGGCACGAGCATCTCGACGAGGCCGGCCGCGTGGTCCGCCGCCGAGAGGCGCACGTCGACGTGAACGGCGATCGGCACGTTCGCGAGCGCGTAGCGGCCGAGCGCGTCGCTCGTCGCGCGCTCCGGCTCGCAGTCGCCGCAGCCCGGATGCCGGAAGGAGAGCTGCGCGCCGGCGACAGGCGCGCCGCTCGCGTCGTCGAGCACGCGGCCGACGAGCGTCGTCGCGGGATAGAGCCGCACGACGCGTTCGTCGGCGAGCGGCACGCGCGTCCGCTCGTGGTAGTAGCCGTCGGCATCGATGCTCAGGCCCGGACGGGACGATCCGTCCAGCCCGCCGAGCTCGCACCAACCGTCTGCGTCGGTCACGCGCAGGTCCGCGTCTCCCTCCAGCGCGACGCGCGCGCCCGCGACCGGCCGGCCGTCGAGCTCGTCGACGACGCGCAACCGCAGCGTCGCTCCTTCCGGCGGCACCCCATCCTCGTCGCGCTCGCGTTGCGGCGACGTCGGCGCGTCGGCCACGACCGCCGAAGTCCGCTCGCGCGCCTGCGCCTCGCCGGGGTCCACGAGCTCCGCGCCCGCCCGCTCGACCGACGACGCGGCGTCGGGTCGAGCGAGCGTCGAGCGGTCGCGCTCGCTCAGCGCGAGCAGCACCGCGAGCGCGGCGACGCAGAGCACGAGCAGGAGCACGACGACGACGTTGCGCATCGCTCAGCGCTCGCTCCCGCGCAGGACGATCGGCAGGTCCATTCCCGCGCGCAGCTCGACCGTCGCCGGCTCGATGACGACGTTCTCGAGCGAGCTCGCGACGCGGTACGTACCCGGCGCGAGTCCGCGCAGCTCGGCGCGGCCGTCCGAACCGAAGTACGCGCGCAGGTCGGAGCCGCCCCAGAGCGGGAGCTGGTCCTCGGCGGCGCGCTCGGGGACGAGGTCGAGCGCGACCTCGGGCGCGTCGCCGGCGGCCCACGCGAACGTCACGTCGAGCCCGGGCTCGAGCTCGAACGTGCGCAACGTGCTCGCGTCCGCGCGGATCGGGATCGCGGGCGCGGCGAGCGAAACGTAGCCGAGGCGCGTCGCGCGCACGACGACGTCGAGGCTGCCGGCCGGGAACGGCGCGTGGAGCCAACCCTCCGCGTCGGGCGCGCGACCGGCGAACCGGTCGCGCGACTCCTCGAACGCGCCCCCGCCGTGCATGCGCCAGTAGAGCTCGAAGCGCTCGACCGGCTCTTTCGTGCGCGCGTCGACGACGCGGTAGACGAGTTCGCCGAGGCGGGGGAGCACGAGATCGACGCCGCTCGTGCCCGCGAGCACGTCCGACAGCGAGACCGAGAGCGGGCCGTGCGAGACGCTGACGAAGAAGCGCGCGCCGACGTCGGGCACGGTCGCGGACCAGTGCCCGCCGTCGTCCGTCGTCGGGTAGACGATCGCCGCCGCGCGGCTCGCGACGCCGACACGCACGTTCGGCGCGGGCGCGCCGTCGTCGAAGAGCACGCGGCCGGAGATCGTCGCCTCGGCGATGGCCCCGTCGAAGTCCTGCACGAGCGCGGCGCCCGCGGCGAGCTCCACCGTCGCCGTCTGCTCGACGAGCGACTGACCCAATTGCGCGCCCGCGATCTGCGCCCGGAGCGTCACGTGGCCCGCCTCGACCTTCTCGAGTCGATAGGCGCCGCCGTGGAACGCGAGCGCCCTCCCCCTGCGCGTCGCGCCTTCCCACGTCACGGTGCCGAACGCGGGCCGTCCGTTCAGCGCGAGTCGTCCGCTCACGCTCCCCGATGCGATGCGCGGCGCGAGCTCGAGCTCGACCCACGTCGTCGACCCGGGGTCGCCGAGCCGCTGCTCGACGTGGTGCTGCAGCGGCTCGAACGCTTCGTGGTGGACCGAGACGACGAGCTCGGGCGCTCCGGGCACGTGCGCGCGCGAGCGGAAGCGGCCTTCGGCGTCCGTGACGGTCGCGGTGGCACGGTCTTCGGACTCGATCCTCCAGCCGTCGGGCAGCGCGCCCAGCCAGTGGGGAAGGGGCGCGCCGGGCGCCCGCGGCCTCATCCACCAGTACGCCTCCGCGTCGACGTCGACGCGCGCGCCCGCGACCGGAGCGCCTGTTCGGTCCCGCACGACGCCCTCGACGCGCGCGCCGCGCACCAAGCGCAGGACGAGCGGCGGCCCCGTCGCGAGCTCGCTGGGATCGAGCGACACGACGAGCGCACAGAAGCTCGCGGCGTCGACCACGAACGAGAGCGCGCCTTCATACGCGCTCGGCAGCATCGGCACCTCGAACCGACCGTCGTCGCCGGCGACGGTCAGCTCGGCGCCCGTGCGGCCCCGATCGGAGATGCGAGCGAGGGCGATCGCCATGCCCGTCTCGAAGTCGACGACTCGGCCGGCGACCCGCACGCCGCGCCGCAGCACGACGTCGTGCTCGACCCGCTCCGCTCGCTCGCGCAGCTCCAACGTGACGGCGTCGGTCGGAAAGCCCGCAGCCGAGACCGCGAGCACGAGCGGCTGGCCGACCGCGACCTCGAGGCGATAACCTCCCTCGCCCGTGACGACCTCGCGCGGCTCGCCGTCGTCGTGGTACACGTTCCGGTAGGACACGACCGCGCCCACGAGCGGCGAGCGATCCGCCCCGTCCAGCACGCGACCGACGAGCGTCGTCGTCGGAGCGAGCTGCACCGTGTGCTCGTCCGCCCACGAGTAGGTGGCGCGCCGGCGCTCGTAGCCGGACGCATCGATCCGCAGCTCGAGCTCGTCCAGCCGCTCCGGCAGCCCCGCGAGCGTGCACCAGCCGTGCGCGTCCGTCTCGGCATCGAGCGGCGCCTGAGGGCTCGCGACGCGCGCGTTCGGGATCGGTGATCCGTCCAACGCGTCGAGCACGCGCACCCGGGTGCTCCCACCCGGCGGCGGGGCGCTCGCTTGCTCCGCAGCCGCGGGCTGCGCAGGCACGCGCGCCGAGCGGTCGGCGTCCCCGCTCGTCTGCGCCGGCGGCACGAGCTCGGTGGAGGCGGACGCCGCAGAGCGCTCGCTCCCGGGCGACGCGGGCGGGAGCTCTCCGGCTCCCCGCTCGCGCAGCGCGAGCACAGCGACGAGCGCGACGATTCCGAGGGCGAGCAGTGCGGCGAGCGGCTTTCGCATCGATGCGCCTCCCCGACGAGTATCGAGGCCGCCGGCCGAGGATACGCGGCACGTGGTCGTTGTGGAATCGCGCCCGTGGCCGTATCACGGAGACCGGAGGTCCCGCCATGCTGCGTGCTCTCGCGATCGCGACTACGCTCATCCTCGGCGCGCAGGACGAGAAGGCGCGCCTCGTCGGACGGCTCGAAGGGCCGGCCGGCGCCACGTTCGAGCGGATCGCGCTGCGCATCGTTCCGCTCTTCAGATCGCCCGACGAAAGTCTGCTCACGCGCGCGAACGCCGACGGCACGTTCCGCTTCGACGATCTCGACACCGGCACCTATCGGCTCTACCTCGAGTCGCACGGGGAACCGTTGCCGAAGGGCGTCCTACCCCCGCCGGGTCGCGCGCCTCGTCGTCTTCTGAAGACGTTCCCGCTGATTCGGGGTACGGACGCGAGCGCATTCGACGCGTCCGCGTACGAGCGCGGCGAGCTGACGGTGCGCGTGCGCGTCTTGGGTGCGAACGACGAGCCGTTGCTCGTCGCCCCGTACGAGCTGGACGAGGACGGCTCGCCCGGCGCCGCGCGCGAGCTCGGGCTCGTTGGCGCCGACGGCGTCGCGCGGCTGCGGCTCTTCCCCGGCCGCTGGCAGATCGTCGTGCGCTCCGCGAGCGCGAGCTGGCGCTATCAGGTCGACGAGCCGATCACGATCGCGCCGGGCGAGCGAATCGAGCGCGACGTCGCGTTCCCGATCGTCGAGCGGAACGTCCGCTGCGTCGCGAAGACGTCGGGCCTCCCGCTCGTCTTGCACCGCATCGAGCGGATCCTGCCGGCGCCGGGCGGCGCGACCGACGTCCTGTGGACGAACGACCAGGGCGAGCTCGTCCTGCGCGCGCCGCCGGGATCGTTCGAGCTGCGCTGGCTCGACTGCGGGACGGTCTGGGATCTCGTCACGGATACCTCCATCGCGCGCAACGCACCGGTCACGTGGACCGTCGAGGGCCCGACTCGATCCACGGTCGAGCTGCGCTCGGCGCGCGAGAAGGGGCCCTGGCCCGCCGCGCTGCGCGTTGTCGCGGCGGCGGACGCGACGCCGCTCGCAACGCGCGCGATCGAGCTCGAGTACCCGATCACCGGCGGCACGCACCGCCGCGTCTTCGTCACGGATGCAAGCGGTCGCCTCGATCTCGTCTTCTGGCCGTGCACGGTGCGCGTGCGCGCGCTCGAAGACGCCGGCGCGCCGGCGAGCGACTGGGCCGACGTGCATTGGCGAGCGAACGGCCCAGAGACGAACGTGGTCGCGCTCGACGTGTGACGCGTCAGCGCAGCTCGATCAGCAGCATGCCCTCTTCGACGAGCGGCAGGACTGCGTCGAGCACCGCGTAGGCGTCGGCCCAGGTGGCGCCAGGGCCGCTCGTGATCACGACGCGGGGGACGTCGCGCTCGACCTCGGCGGCGATGCTGCGGGCGATCGGGTCGAGGTCGTTCGTCGCGAGGTCGAACGCTCGGTAGCGCGGCTCGGTCGCCTGGATCGCGAGCGAGATGCGCGGGATGCCGTCGGAAGCTGTCCCCACGTCCTTGGGCTCGTAGAACGGGAGCGCGCCCTTCCACGGCGGGAACGCCGTGCGGGCGGGGCTCGCGCTCGTACCACTTCATCGATCCTGCGGTTTCGAGCGTAGCCGGCGCGCACGGCGCCCGCTAGCCAGGGCGAGCAGCCCATGGGCGCGCTTCTCACTCTCGCCGCCGTCGTCGCGGCCGTGCAAGCTCCCACGACGGTCGAACGGCCGCTCGACCGAGCGTCGGTCGAGCGGATCCTCGACGCGGCACTCGAGGTCGAGCGTGCGCACGTCGACCACGCGCTCGTCCGGCGCGCGGTCGATCGCGCGGCGGACGCCGGCTACGAGGAGCTCCGGCCGCGGCTGCGCGCGGTGAGCGAGCGCGCCGAGGCCGATGCCCAGTTGCTCCCGACGCTTCACGCGCTGTGGCGGCTCGGCGAGCCGCTGGAGTGGTTCGAAGAGCTCGCCTCCGGCGAAGATCCGACGCGCGCGCGGACAGCCTTCGTCGCGCTCTCGTGGCGCGCGGAGCCCGAGCGGCTCGAGCACTACGATCGGTTCGCATTCGAGCTCGGCGTGTGGTCGGGCGTCGAGCACGCCGCCGCGCTGCGCCGCGAGGTCGAGTCGCTCGGGACGCCGCGCGCGAAGATCGAACGGTTGTGGGTGCCCGTGGGACAGGGCTTCCGCGCGCGCGTCGAGGATTCTATCTCGGGGTTCGACGTGCTGCCTCGGGAGTGGTACGTCGTCGAGCTCGAGTACGGGCGCTACTCCGCGTCCGCCGTGTGGGCGCAGGAGACGCTGCGCGCGCTGTCCGCCGCGCACCCCGCCGACGCGGTCCTGTCGCTCGAGGCGATCGAACGCGCGCCGCTGCGGCGCGAGCACGACCCGCGGCTCGAGGAGCGGCTGTTGCACTCCTACCGCTCCTACCTCGCGACGTTCCTCGCCGAGCCCGCGCGCCGACTCCTGCGCGACGCGTAGCGCGCTACCACACGTCCTCCATCACCGGCAGCAGCTCGCGCAGCCGCGCGAGCAGCCGCTTCTTCGCGAGGTACACCGCGTTCGGCGTCGTGCCGAGCGAGCGCGCGACCTCGTCGGCCGGCTCGTCCTCGAGCGCGAAGCGGCGGAACGCCTCGAACGTCTCGGGGCGCACCTCGCGGCGGAGCTGCTCCATGCAGTCGCGCAGGATCGCCTCGCGCCACTCGCGGTCCCAGAGCGCCTCGACGTCGTCGGGAGCGGGGAGCGCGTCCGCGCTCGCGCCGTCGCGGGCAGGCGCCGGCTTGCGCAGATGCGTGCGCAGCGTGTTGCGGGCGATGCCGAACAGCCACGAGCGCAGCCGGCCCTTCTCGCGGTCGAAGCGGCCCTCGCAGTACGCGCGCGAGAACGCGAGCAGCGTCGTCTGCGCGAAGTCCTCCGCGTCGTCGTCCGCGAGCCCCGCGCGGCGGCCGAAGCCGACGATCAGCGGCCGGTAGCGCTCGACGTAGAGGCGCCAGACCGAGCGGTCGCCGTCGCGCAGGCCCTGCAGGAGCGCCGTGCTCGTCACCGTGAGACGCATCGGCTCGCGAGTCTAACTGGCCGCGCGCGCGCGCGTTTGGTACGGCTCTCGTCATGGCGAAGAGCGAACGACCGTTCCGGATCCTCGGCGTGCAGCAGATCGCGATCGGCGGCCTCGACAAGGGCGCGCTGCGCCGTTTTTGGGTCGACACGCTGGGCCTCGAGCCGAAGGGGAGCTTCCGCGACGAGGTCCAGAACGTCGACGAAGACGTCCTCGCTCTCGGCATCGGCCCGCATGCGGTCGAGATCGACCTGATGCAGCCGATCGACCCCGAGCGCAGCCCGCGCGTCCACGTCCCGCCGCTCAACCACCTCGGCCTGTGGGTCGACGACCTGCGCGCGGCGGTGCGCTGGCTCGAGGCCGCGGGCGTGCGCTTCACCCCCGGCGGCATCCGGCCGGGCGCCGCGGGACACGACGTCTGCTTCATCCACCCCAAGGGCAGCGAGAGCGCGCCGCAAGGCGCCGAGGGCGTGCTCGTCGAGCTCGTCCAGGCGCCGCCGGAAGTGGTCGCGGCCCTGGCGCCGCGCCCGGGCTGACGGCTCAGCGGAACGGCCAGAGCGCCGGCTCTTCGAAGAGCGTCGAGACCGGCGGGCCCTGCGCTTCGAGCACGAGCGTGACGCGTCCCTCGTACGCCGCGAGGTCGACGCGCCGCAGCCGCGGGACCGTGCGCGGTTCGGCGTCCGGCTCGAGCTGCTCGCGCAGGAGCGGGACCGGCTCCCCGTCGCCCGTCGACACGAGCACCGAGAGGACGACCGGCCGCGCGTCGCGCGCCTCGACGTCGGGCTGGGGCAAGTACGAGAGCGTCGCGACGAACGAGCCCTGCGGCGGAACCAGCACGTCGCGCACGATCAGCCGCGAAGGCGGCTGGAGCCAGCAGTGGGGATCGGGGGTCGCGACCTGGGAGAGCGGCGCGGGAGCGAGTGGGTCGCCCGCGAGCAACTGCGCCTGCGCGGCGAACCGTTCGAGGAGGACGGCGCGGAACGAGTCGCCGTCCGGCGCTGGCGGCGCGCCCGGGACGCCGAGTGCGGCGAGCTCGGCGGCGAGGGCCGCGGCGATCGTCTCGTGGCCGTCGACGCCCGGATGGATGAAGTCGGTGAACAGGTGGAGCGCCGACTCGTCGAGGTCGCCGAGGATCGCGCGTGCGTCGACGACGGGGAAGTCGGTGGCGAGCGAGCGGACGACCTTGGCGTACTCCTCGCCTTCGGGGAACCGCGCGCGCGTCTCGCGCGGCGCGGGCGGGACGATCAAGATCGGCTGCGCGCCGAGATCGGTCGCCCGCTCGCAGATCCGCACGAGGTTGGCGCGGAAACGGTCCGCCGCGACGCGCGGACCGTCCGGCCGCTCGCGCCGCTCGCCCCACGCGGTCACGTAGTCGGCGCGCCGGCTCACGTGCGCCGGGCGCGAGCCGATCAAGCGGTGGGCGAGGCCCATGGTGCGCAGGTCCGTCCAGCTCGTGCGCTCGAGCTCGGCCTCGACCAGTTCGTCGTCGAGACCGACCGCGGGCGTGTAGTCGTTCCACGCACCCGCGTACACGACGACGACGTCGGGACCCCAACGCGCTCCGTCCGACTCGAGCAAGCGGCGCATCTGCACGACGCTGTACCCGGGGACGCCCATGTTGAGAACCTCCCAGTGCGTCCCTTCGGTCCGATCGAGCCAGCGCTCGAGCCGGTGCGCGAAGGTCGCGTCCCACGAGACGCCGATCCCGAACGTGTTGGAGTCGCCGAGCAGGAGCACGCGTCGCGTGTCGCGCGGCTTCTCGTCGTCGAAGTCGTCGCCGCGGAACCCGTGCGCGTTGAGATGCTCGTGCGCGTGCGGAATCTCGGCGTTCGGAACGAGCGACCAGAAGAGCTCGTCGTCGCGCTGGTGCGGGAAGACGCTGCCGAAGTCGGCGCCGACCCACTCGAACGGAGACTCGGCGGCGACGCCGCCAGCACGCAGCGCGAGCTCGAGCAGGCCGAAGAACGCGAGCGCGGTGAACGCGGAGTAGGCGCTGCGGCGCGGGATGGAGAGCGCAGGCGCCGCGTGCGGCTCAGAAGGGCGCATAGACGAACGCTGACATGTCGGAGCCCGCACCGAGGCGCACCGCGACGATCAACGCCGAGGCGCACAGGACGATGGCGCCGATCCACCACGCCTTGTGGTGGGCGAGGAACCAGCCGTACTCGCGCAGGAAGGATTTCATCGAGCGTCTACGTGCCTCCGCCGCGCATTCTCCCGCGCGAGCCTCCCGACACTCCAAGGTACGCCGTGTCGGTGACCTGCGGAAGACGGGCATCCGTCCCGACGGCGGTACGCCCTTCGGCTCCGCCGGCCTGCGCAAAGGGGCGTCACGGGGACGCGGGCACGGCCCTTCGATGCGCCGGCGCGCGATTCCGACTACCCTCGGCGCGTCGCCATGGCCCCGCCGACCGACGACGAGCTGCTCGCCGACCTGCGCGGTGCAATGCGCGGGAGCCGGGCCGAGGGCGCCAGCGAGCGCGCCGCCGAGAGCGAGCCGCTCTCGCGCCTGGCGCGCTACCGCATCGTGCGGCGCCTCGGCGAGGGCGGCATGGGCGTCGTCTACGAAGCCGAGCAGGAGGCGCCGCGGCGGCGCGTCGCGCTCAAGGTGCTCAAGTCCGCCGCGCTCTCCGCGTCCGCGCTGCGCCGCTTCGAGCACGAGGCCGCGGTGCTCGCGCGCCTCGACCACCCCGGCATCGCGCGCATCCACGAGGCCGACGCGCTCGCGACCAGCGGCGGATCGCTGCCGTTCTTCGCGATGGAGCTCGTCGACGGTCGGCCGCTCACCGACTGGGCCGACGCGCGCCGCCTCCCGGCGCGCGCGCGGCTCGAGCTCTTCGCGCGCGTTTGCGACGCGGTGCAGCACGCGCACGAGCGCGGCGTGATCCACCGCGACCTCAAGCCGGCGAACGTCCTCGTCACCGAAGCCGGCGAGCCGAAGGTGCTCGACTTCGGCATCGCCCGCACCGTCGATACCGAGGCGCGGCTCACACGCAGCGGCGAGCTCGGCGCGCTGCTCGGGACCGTCGCGTACATGAGCCCCGAGCAAGTTCGGGGCGACGCCGCCGCCGTCGGCACCGCTACCGACGTCCATGCGCTCGGCGTCGTGCTCTTCGAGCTCCTCACCGGCACGCTGCCGCGCGATCTCGACGGGCGGACGCTGCCCGAGGTCGCGCGCGCGCTCTCCGACGAGCCGCCGCGCAGGCTTGCCGGCGCGCTCGCGGGTTGCCCTGCGGACCTCGACACGATCGTCGCCAAGGCGCTCGCGCCCGAGCCCGAGCGCCGCTACCGCTCGGCCGGCGCGCTCGCCGACGACGTGCGCCGCTTCCTCGCCGACGAGCCCGTCCTCGCGCGTCCGCCAAGCGCGTTCGACCAGCTCGGGCGCTTCGCGCGGCGCAACCGCGCGCTCGTCGCGCTCGCCGTCCTCGCGCTCGCCGCGCTCGTCGCCGGGACCGTCGTCTCGCTCTCGCAGGCGCGCCGCGCGCTCGCTGCGCTCGCCGACACGCAGCGCGCACTGCAGCGGGCGGAGCGCGTCGCCGAGCTGACGCGCAACGTGTTCCGCGTCTCCGACCCGCGTGCCGGCGAGCTGCGCGACCCGTCGCTGCGCGAGGTGCTCGACGTCGCGTCCGAGCGGATCGGCCGCGACCTCGCGGGCGAGCCCGACGTCGAGGCCGATCTGCGCGAGGCGATCGGCCGCGCATACGCCGGCGTCGGCGCGTACGACGCGAGCGAGCGCGAGCTGCGCGCGGCGCTCGCGCTGCGCGAGGCGCTGGGCGGCGGCGGGCCGGCGCTCGGCTCGCTGCTCAACGCGCTCGGCTCGACGCTCGGCGCCCGGCGCGCGTATCCCGACGCCGAGGCGGTCCTGCGGCGCGCGCTCGAGCTGTGCGACGAAGACGGCCACGCGAGCGGGCTGCACGACCTCGGGCAGGCGCTGTACGGCCAGGGCCGTCTCGACGAGGCGCGGGCGTGCTTCGAGGACGCGCTCGCGCGCATGGAGGCCGCTGCGGCGCCGGCAGAGGAGCGCGCGGCGGTGCTCTCCGCGCTCGCGCTCGTGCACGCGACGCGCGGCGACCTCGCCGGGGCCGAAGAGCGCTACCGCGCGGCGCTGGCCGCGCTGCGCGCGAGCCTGCCCGCGGAGCATCCGCGCGTCGCGACGACGCTCGTGAATCTCGGGTCGCTGCTCGGCCGGCGCGGCGCGCACGACGAGAGCCGCGCGCTGCTCGAGGAGGCGCTCGCGATCCAGCGCGCCGCGTTCGGCGACGAGCACGCGAGCGTCGCGCTCACGCTGCGCAACCTCGGCCTGGCGGCGTTCGCGCGGCGCGACTTCGACGCGGCGGCCGAGGCGCTCGAGGAGGCGTACGCGATGACGGGCCGCACGCTCGGGGACGAGAGCGCGGCGAGAGCGGCCACGGCGGCGGCGCTCGCGCTCGCGACGTGGGGGCGCGGAGATCCGCTGCGCGCGGAGGAGCTGTTCGCCGAAGCGTGTGCGGTCGGGGCGGCGGCGCTGGGAGCGGGGCACCCCGACGTGATCGGCTGGGCGCGCCAGCGAGCCGACTTGCTGGGGCGCATCGGGCGACCCGGCGAGGCGCGCGACGTCGCGCGCCAGCAGCTCGAGGCGGCCCTCGCGCTCGAGACGCCGCCGTCGGACGCCCCGCTCGCGTGGCTGCGGGCCACGCTCGGCGGCGCGCTCGCCGCGCTGGGGGAGCTCGAGGAGGCCGAGCGGGTGCTGCGCGACGCGCTCGCGGCGGCGCCGGAGGGGTCGCCCGCGCGGGCCCAGGCGGAGCAGGCGCTCGAGCGGCTCGAGGGGGCGCGGGAGCGCTAACCCGGGCTAGCCAGATGCGCTGACGGCGGGTCGGGCAAGAGCCCGCGCTTTTCGCGACAGATGCCGGCGCGCGGCGGCAATCGGCGGGGGAGTTCCCTCTCCGAGGCCCATCGACCCCCGACCGCCATGCGCGCTCTCCAACTCGTCCTCGTCGTCCTCCCGCTCCTCGTCCTCGTCCGCCCCGTCCGCGGCGACGTCGTCTCGTGCGGTCCCGGCATCCCCGCCGCCGTGATCTGCCTGACGAACGACGTGTCGGACACGGCCGGCGGCGGCCCGCTCGTCATGGGGAAGGTGTACCACCTCTCCGGCGAGGTGCGGGTCCCGCTGGGGCAGACCCTCACCGTCGAGGACGGCGCGGTCCTGAAGTTCCACCCGAACGCGTACCTGAGCGTCGGGGGGAAGCTCGACTGCGGAGCCGCGACCCTGACGGCGCTCGCGGACGACACCGCCGGCGGGGACACGAACGCCGACGGTCCGAGCTTCGGCGCGCCCGGGGCTTGGCAAGGCGTCGCGCTGCTCGCCGGGTCGAGCGCGAGCCTCGTCGACGGAGCCGAGATCCGCTTCGCGAAGACGGGGATGCTGGTCCAGTCGAGCCCGTCGATCCAACAGACGACGATCGAGCTCTGCAGCGGGACGGCGCTGGTCGTCGGCGTCGCAGGGCGCCCGGCGGTGACCGGCTGCTCGTTCCGCGACAGCGACTTTGCGGTCACCGCGCCGATCGAGGCGTTGCCGGCCTTCGCCGGCAACAGCGCGAGCGGGAACACGAAGGGCGACGTGATCCAGATCAGCGAGGGCACGGTCCAGACGAACGTCGTCCTCGGGCCGCAGAGCTCGCTCGACGGCCGGCCGTTCGTGTCGTGCGCGACCATCGGCATCCAGTCAGGCGCGACCCTCGACCTGCGGCCGGGCACGGTCATCAAGTTCGGCACGATCATCGCCGGCAGCGGCGCCCCGTGCAACCTGGGCGGGTTCGGCGTCGCGGGCACGCTGCTCACCGACGGCGTGATCCTGACGGCGCTCGAGGACGACACGATCGGAGGCGACACGCCGAAGGACGGGTTCACCCTGGGCACGCCCGGCGACTGGGGCATCCTCGAGCTCTTCCCGACGTCGGATGCGAGCGCGCTGCGCGACACGCTGATCCGCTTCGGCGGCGCATTCACGCTGGCTCCGTTCGCCGCGCCCGCGATCATCCTGTCGCAGGCCGACGTCGTGCTCGACGACGTCGACGTGGTGGAGTGCTCCGGCGGAGCGCTGCGGCTGGAGAGCAACTCGTACCCGATCGTGACCGACTGCTCGTTCTCCGACAACCTCGGCCACGCGGTCGACCGCGTGCCCGTCGACGCCGTCGCGGGCTTCGCGAAGAACGCCGCGACGAACAATGGCACGGACGTCATGCGCGTCTCGGGCGGCCTCTTCGGCGGCGTCGCCGCGATCGCGAAGGACGACGCGCTGAACGGCGACGGTCGCTTCCACGTGCTCGCGAGCCTGACCGTTCAGACGGGCGCGTCGCTCGCGCTCGGCGCCGGCGTCGAGATCCTGTGGAGCGCGCCGAGCACGCACTCGCTCCAGATCGACGGGACGCTCAGCGCGGAGGGGACGGCCGGCGACCCCGTACGGCTGACGTCGATAGAGGACACGAGCGCGACGGCCGACGGAGGCGCGACCCCCGCTCCGGGCGACTGGGTCGGCATCGAGCTCGGCTCCGGAGCGGGCGCGAGCGTGCTCGACGGCGTCGTGATCCGCTACGCCGGCCGCGCGAGCCTGACGAACGCGGCGCTGACGGTGCGCTGCAACGCGACGATCCGCAACACGATCGTCGAGTTGTCGGAGACCTCCGGAATGGACCTCCAGAACATCGCACAGCCGATCGTCGACGCCTGCACGTTCCGTCTCAACGGGCACCGGGCCGTGATCGATGCGCGCATCCGGGCGCTCGCCGGCTTCGCCGGCTGCACGGCGAGCGGGAACGTGCTCGGCGACTACATCCGCGTCGTGAACGGCGACGTCACCGCCGGCGCGGGCGGCGGGCCGTGCGACCTCGAGATCGGGCCGCAGAACGCGCTCGCGCCCGACCTGACGTTCGTCGTCGCGGACGACATCGACGTACCGCCGGGCTGCGTGCTGTCGCTCCTCGGAGGCACGATCGTCAAGTGGGAGGGGAACCGCCAGCTCGACGTCGACGGCGCGCTCCAGATCGGCAGCGTCGGCGGCGGGACGACGGTGCTCACGACGTTGTCCGACGACTCGGTCGCGGGCGACACGGCGAAGGACGGCTTCACCGAAGGCGCTCCGGGAGCGTGGCGCGGAGTGAGCGTCAGCGCGCCCGGTACGGCGCTGAGCGACGTGCTCGTGCGTTGCGCCGGGAGCGGCGGGGTCGGCATCCACCTCGTCGGCGCGGACGCGATGCTGAGCGGGGTGCGCGTCGAGGACTGC
This sequence comes from uncultured Planctomycetaceae bacterium, assembly GCA_964528575.1. Lineage (GTDB taxonomy): Bacteria > Planctomycetota > UBA1135 > UBA1135 > CAZGTQ01. Next base: position 15,761 of record CAZGTQ010000270.1, read on the forward strand.
CTCGGCTCGGGGCTCCATCTCGCGTCGAGCTCGCTGCCGCTCGTCGACGGCTGCTCGTTCGACCGCAACGACCTCGCGGTCGACGGCGTACCGCTGCGCGCGCTCCCCGGCTTCTCGAACTGCTCTGCGAGCGACAACAAGGTCGGCGACTACCAGCGCGTCACCGAGGGAACCGTCGCGGCGAGCGTGCTCCTGCGCGCGTCGCAGTCGGTGAACGGCGGCGTCTTCGTCCTCGCCACCGACGTCGGCGTGCTGCTCGGCGCGACGCTGACGATCGAGCCGGGGACGACGTTCAAGAGCGAGGGGAACCGCCGCGTGCTCGTCGACGGCACGCTCACCGTCGTCGGCGCGCCGATCACGTTCACGACGCACTTCGACGACGTGAACGGCGACACGAACGAGGACATGGGCGCGACGGTCCCCGTCCCGGGGAGCTGGAGCGGCTTCGTGCTGCGCGAGGGATCCGACGCGAGCGTCGTCACGGGCCTGCGCGTGCGCTTCGCCGGTGCCGGCGGCCTGGGAGCGGTCCGCGTCGAGCGCGCGAGCCCGACGATCGTCGACTCGCTGGTCGAGCGTTCGTCGGGCAACGGGATGAGGCTCGCGCATGACGCCAAGCCGACGGTGCGACGCACCGCCTTCGTCGACGGGCTCGGGATCCCCGTGGACGGCGTACCGATCGACGCGGTCGCGGGGTTCGACGACAACACCGCCAGCGGCAACGCTCCCGGCGATTCCATGCGCGTCACGGACGGACAGTTCACGGGGCACGCGATCGTGTCGCGCCACAACGCCTTGAACGGCGACGGCGTGTTCGTCGTCGACACGAGCATCCAGGTGCCGGGCGGGAGCACGCTGGAGCTGCGCCAGGGGACGATCCTGAAGTGGCAGGGGTTCCTGCGCAGCCTGATGGCGATCAGCGGCACGCTCCTCGTCCGGGGCACCGGCCTCGAGCCGGTCGTGCTGACCTCGGTGCACGACGACGCGATCGGCGGAGACACGCGCAACGACGGCGCCGCGTGGGTTCCCGCGCCCGGCGACTGGGGCCGGCTCGAGGTGGGGTTCGGCGCGGCGCCGAGCGCGATCGAGCACCTCGTCGCGCGCTACGGCGGCGGCGGCGCGTCCGCGGCGATCGAGCTCGAGACCGAGCTCGTGACGGCGCGCTCGATCCGCGCGGACTTCTCCGCCTCGGACGGGATTCGCGGCCAGAGCCATCAGGGCGACGCGATCGGCTGGGTCGCGTTCGGGTGCGCCGGCGACGGCATCGAGCTCTCGGGCGGGACCTACGACCTCGTGCACGCGACGTCGGCGAGCAACGGCGGAGCGGGGGTGCGCAAGGGCGGCTCCCACGACGGCGACTTGTGGAGCTCGATCGCGTTCGACAACGGCGGAGCTCCGCTGGTCGGCTTCGTACCCGGCCAGGTGTTCTTCAGCGACGCGGGGCCGGACTTCGCGGGCTCCGACGGCAACGTCGACGCCGACCCGCTCTTCGCCGGCGGCGCCAACGGCGACCTCGCGCTCGGCCCCGGCTCGCCGTGCATCGACGCCGCGGACCTCGGTGCGGCGATCGCGGCGGTGAAGGACGCGCGCGAGGCGCCGCGCGTGCTCGATGACGGCTTCGACGGCTCGTTCGTGCCGGACATGGGCGCGCTCGAGCGCGCGGCGTACGAGCTCTCGTTCGGGGGCGAGCCACGCCTGGCAACGGTGATGACGTTCACCGTGAGCGGAGCGGAGCCCGGCGTCGCCGTCTTCGCGCTCGGGCTGCTCGGCGGCGAGACGTTCGTACCGGGCTTCGGGTTCACGCTCTACGGCCCGGCCGGCACGGAGCTGATCCTCGGCGTCGCGCCGGTCGGGCAGCCGATCGCGCTCCCGGTGCCGGCGAGCCCGCTCTTCGCGGACCTGCTCTTCGGAATCCAGGCCGTCGGCCTGCCGGCGGCGTTCCCGGGTCAGGGGCACCTGACGAACCTCTACCGCGGGCGCGTGTTCGAGTGAGCTCGCCGTCCGCGCTCCGGCCGCGGGCGCGTACGCACATCGGCCCGCGCGTCGGACCGCGCCTTGCAGTAGCGTCGGCCCGATGGCCACTGAGAGACACGACGCCGGACAATACGATTTCGACGCGCTCCGCGAGCACATGGTGCGCCAGCAGATCGCCGCGCGCGGGGTGCGCTCGCAACTCGTTCTGAACGCGATGCGCAAGGTTCGCCGGGAGGGCTACGCGCCGTCGTATCTGGGCGAGTTCGCCTACGAGGACGCGCCGCTGCCGATCGAGGAGGAGCAGACGATCTCGCAGCCGTACATCGTCGCCTTCATGATCGAGGCGCTCGAGCTGCGCGGCGGCGAGAGCGTGCTCGAGATCGGCACGGGGTCGGGCTACGCCGCGGCGGTGCTCGCCGAGATCGCCGCCGACGTGTACACGATCGAGCGGCACGAGCGGCTCGCGAAGACCGCGACGGAGCGGCTCGCGCGCGACGGCTACGACAACGTCCAGGTGCGCCACGGCGACGGGACACGCGGCTGGCCCGAGGCGGCGCCGTTCGACGCGATCGTCGTCGCGGCGGGGGGGCCGAAGGTGCCCGCGTCGCTGCAGGAGCAGCTCGCGGTCGGGGGGCGGCTCGTCATCCCGGTCGGGACCGAGGTCGGCCTGCAGGAGCTCGTGCGCGTGACGCGCATCGGGGCCGAGCGCTACCAGCGCGAGGTGCTCGCGAACGTGCGCTTCGTGCCGCTCGTCGGCGAGGAGGGCTGGCACGAGGAAGCGCAGAAGCGCGCTCCCGCCGCGCCGCCGTCGCCGATCGCGGCGCTCGTGCGCGAGCACGCGCAGACGTTCTCGGACCCCGCGGACGTCGATCTCGGGCCGCTGCTGCAGCGCATCGGGGACGCGCGCGTCGTGCTGCTCGGCGAGGCGACGCACGGCACGTCGGAGTTCTATCGGATGCGCACCGCGATCACGCGCCGGCTCGTCGAGGAGAAGGGCTTCGGCATCGTCGCCGTCGAGGCGGACTGGCCGGACGCCGCTCGCGTCGACCACTACGTCCGCGACCTCGACGTGCCGCCGGCCGAATGGCAGGCGTTCGCGCGCTTCCCCACGTGGATGTGGCGCAACCGCGAGGTGCGCGAGCTCATCGACTGGATGCGCGAGCACAACGCCGGGCACGACCACGATCGCCGCGTGCGCTTCGCGGGGCTCGACCTGTACGGGCTGTACAACTCGATCGACGCCGTCCTGCGCTACCTCGACGACACCCATCCCGAGACCGCCCGCGTCGCGCGCGAGCGCTACGGCTGCTTGACGCCGTGGCAGAGCGACGCGGCCTCGTATGGCCGCGCCGCGCTGACCGGGCAGTACCGCACGTGCGAGCGCGACGTCGTGAGCATGCTCGAAGACCTACTCTCGAAGCGCCTCGAGCTCGCGCGCCGGCACGACGAGCGCGCGTTCGACGCGATCCAGAACGCCGTCGGCATCGCGGACGCCGAGACGTACTACCGGATCATGTACTACGGCTCGCGCGACTCGTGGAACCTGCGCGACCGGCACATGTTCCAGACGCTGCGCAGCCTGCTCGACTTCCACGGCCCGAGCTCGAAGGCGGTCGTGTGGGAGCACAACTCGCACGTCGGCGACGCCCGGGCGACGGAGATGTCCGCGCGCGGCGAGCTCAACGTCGGCCAGCTCTGCCGCGAGCACTTCCGCGAGCGCGCCTACGCCGTCGGCTTCGGCACCGACCGCGGCACGGTGGCCGCGGCCTCGCACTGGGACGGCCCGATGGAGGTGAAGGACGTGCGCCCGTCGCACGAGAAGAGCTACGAGCGCCTGTTCCACGAGACCGAGCTCCCCGCGTTCCTGCTCGGCCTGCGCGCGCCGAAGCGGCCCGAGCTGTGCGAGCGTCTCACCGATGCCCGCCTCGAGCGCGCGATCGGCGTGATCTACCGCCCCGAGACCGAGCTCGCGAGCCACTACTTCCACGCGGTTCTCCCGCACCAATTCGACGAATACGTCTGGTTCGACGAGACGCGCGCGGTGCGCCCGCTCGAGACGCACGAGCTGCACGGGATGCCCCAGACGTACCCCTTCGGGCTCTGACGGCGCGGCTCGAGCGATTCAGTGCTCGCGGCCGCGCTCGAGCACGCGGTGCCACGAGAGGTCGTCGTCGCGGCAGAGCAGGAGCATGCGCGCGCCGCCGACGAGCTCCACGCGGAAGTAGCGTCCGCGCGGCTCGCGCCAGCGCTCGTGCACGCACTGCACGTCGACCCACCGGCCGCGGATCTCGACGCGGCGCGGCTCCTCCTCGGGCAGGCCGCCGGCCTGGGCGGTCACTCGGACGTCGACCTCGTCGTCGCGCATCGCACGCGCCGGATCCTGGTGAGGCGTCGTGACCCGCGCGCAGGCTCAGGCCCGCGGCGCCGTCTTCCGCGGGCGGTGCGAGGGAGCGGTCGTCGTGCTCGGCCGCTTCCAGATGCGGCGCGGGGACGGACGGAAACCGCCGGGCTCCGAGCAGGCCAGGCGCAGGATCGCGGCGACGACGCCTTGGTCGCCGAGCTCGGCGACGGCGGCCCGCAGAGACGGGTAGCGGGTGATCTCGTGCATGGCTCCGACAGCGGGCTCAGAGAGCAGGAGCTTCGAGGAACACGCGGGCGAGCCGCTCCAGGGAGTGCTCCGGGTCCAGCGCCGCGCGGCGCTGGACCGCCCAGATGACGTCGCGCACGACGGCTCCGCCGGCTTCGCCGTGGGTGCTCTCGAGGATGTCGAGCAGGGCGCCCAACGTCGCGGGCGCGGGGCAGCGCAGCAGTGCCGCACTCAGGACTTCCTCCGGCGCGGACGGATCGGAGCCCGACGCGAGTCCCAGGGCGGGGACGAGCGCACCGGCGAGACGCGACGGCGTGGACATCCGTTCTGTCCTTTTGTGCTTTTGGGCGCTTCCGCCGCCGACCGTTGGAGTTCTCGTCGTCGAGCGCATCTTGCGTGCCTCCTGATGTGGGCCGCTCGGGGGCGAGCGCGACGCGATTTGTGGATAACTCGCGCGCGCCGCGAGCGCTCACGGCGCGCTTACGAAGCAATCGACGTGCCGCCCGGATCGACGCGCGCGAACGGCGCACGCGGCGCCTATGCTCCGGCCGGTCGCCGGACCGTCGCGATGGACAGGAACGACGAGCAGAGGACGCCGCCCGGCACGAAGGGGCGCCCGCCGAAGCGCCAGCCGATGCGGGGACTGCGCGGCTCCGGTTGGATGTGGCTGATGCTCGCGGTGCTCGTCCTGCTCTGGCTGGGCGGCGAGGTCGCCAGGGACGTCCGCACGATCGCCTACAGCGAGTTCAAGGAGCATCTCGCGCGGGGCGAAGTGACCGAGGTGCGCGTCGCGGAGACGGAGATCGTGGGCGAGCTCGCGCTCGAGCCCGCGCCGGACGACGCGAACGAGCCCGCGGAACCGACCGAGCCCGCGCCGCGGGAGGTCGCCTTCCGCACCGTGCGCATCGAGGATCCCGACTTGGTCGACGCCCTCGAGGAGGCCGGCGTGCCCTACGCGGGCGTGCCGACGAGCGCGTTCGGCGAGCTCCTCCTCACGTGGCTCCTGCCGTTCGGGCTCATGCTCGCGCTGCTCGTGTGGTTCTTCCGCGGCGCCGCGAAGCGCGCGGGCGGGCAGATGATGGGCTTCGGCAAGAGTCGCGCGAAGCTCGTCCCCGAAGAGGGCACCGGCGTCACGTTCGACGACGTCGCCGGCTGCGAGGAGGCGAAGCACGAGCTCGGCCAGATGGTCGAGTTCCTGAAGAATCCAGGCCGCTTCACCGCGCTCGGCGGACGGATCCCCAAGGGCGTGCTCCTGCTCGGGCCCCCGGGCACGGGCAAGACGCTGCTGGCGCGCGCGATCGCCGGCGAGGCGGGCGTCCCGTTCTTCTCGCTCTCGGGCAGCGACTTCGTCGAGATGTTCGTCGGCGTCGGCGCGGCGCGCGTGCGCGACCTGTTCGAGCAGGCGAAGGCCAAGGCGCCGTGCATCGTGTTCATCGACGAGATCGATGCGATCGGCCGCCAGCGCGGCGTGTCGATGGGGGTGGTGAACGACGAGCGCGAGCAGACGCTCAACCAGTTGCTCGCCGAGATGGACGGCTTCGAGAACAACTCGGGCGTCATCCTGCTCGCCGCGACGAACCGGCCCGAGATCCTCGACCGCGCGCTCCTGCGTCCCGGCCGCTTCGACCGCCAGGTCGTGCTCGACGCGCCCGACGTCGTGGGGCGCGAGGCGATCCTGCGCGTGCACGTGCGGGGCAAGCCGCTCGAAGAGGACGTCGATCTGCGCCGGGTCGCGCGCGTGACGCCGGGGATGGCCGGCGCCGACCTCGCGAACGTCGTCAACGAGGCGGCGCTGCTCGCGGCCGAGCGTCGCGCCGAGAAGATCGCGGAGCAGGACCTGCACGAGGCGGTCGAGAAGGTCGTCGCGGGGCCGGAGCGACGCAGCCGGCGGCTCGAGCCGGACGAGAAGCGCCGCGTCGCGTTCCACGAGTCGGGGCACGCGCTCGTCGCCGCGCGCGTCCAGCACGCCGAGCCCGTGCAGAAGATCACGATCGTGCCGCGCGGCCACGCGGCGCTGGGCTACACGATGCAGCTCGCCGAGCAGGAGCACTACCTGCGCACGCGCGACGAGCTGCTCGATCGGATCGCCGTGCTCATGGGCGGCCGCGCGGCGGAGGAGCTCGTCTTCGAGGACGTTTCGACCGGCGCGCACGACGACCTCCGCACCGCGACCAACATCGTGCGCCAGATGGTGTGCATGTTCGGCATGAGCGAGCGCATCGGCCTCGCGCACTGCGCGCGCCCCGCCGAGGGCTCCTTCCTCGCGGGCGACGGCGCGATGACGCGCGACTGCTCCGAGGAGACCTCGCGCGAGATCGACGAAGAGGTGCGCTCGATCCTCGGGGCGGGCCGCGACCGCGCCCGCTCGATCCTCGAGTCCGAGCGCGAGCTCCTCGAGCGCCTCGCGGGGGAGCTGCTCGAGCGGGAGACGCTCGACCGCGCGGCGTTCGAGCGGATCGTGGGACGCGCTCCGTCCGCAGTGTCCTCCTCGGTGCCGCGCAGCGCCGAGGAGCGTTGAAGCACGCCCGGCGCGGCGTCAGGCCGCGCGCCCGCGGCGATGGAAGATCACGTAGACGGCGGGGATCAGGACGAGCGTGATCAGCGTCGACGCGGTGAGGCCGCCGACGACCGTGCGCGCGAGCGGCGCCTGGGCGTCCGCTCCCTCGCCGATGCCGGCGGCGAGCGGGACGAGCGCGAGCACCGTCGTCAGCGTCGTCATCAGGATCGGGCGCAGCCGGCGGCGGCCGGCCTCGGCGACCGCCGCGGCGACGGGCATGCCCTCCTCGACGAGCCGGCCCGACTGGTCGACGAGCAGGATCGCGTTGTTGACGACGATGCCGCCGAGCATGATGCAGCCGATGTAGGTCTGCACGTTGAACGTCGTGCCGGTGAGGAACAGCGTGAGGAGCACGCCGACCGCCGCGAAGGGCACGGAGAACATGACGACGAGCGGATCGCGCAGGGACTCGTACTGGCACGCGAGGACCATGTAGACGAGCGCGAGCGCGAGCGCGAACGACACCACGAGCTCGCGGAACGCCTCCTCCTGCTCCTCGATCGTCCCCGCGACGACCAGGGCGTGCCCCGCGGGCCGCGGGATCGCCTCGAGCCTGTCCTGCACCTCGCGCGCGACCGAGCCGAGGTCGCGGCCGGTGACGCCCGCCTTGACGGTGACGAGCCGCTGCTGGTTGCGCCGCTCGATCATCAGCGGCCCGCGGCCCGCGTCGGAGGTCACGAGGTTGCGCAACGCGACCGGATCGCCGCCCGGCGTGCTCAGCGTGAGGTCGAGCGCCTCCTCGATCGAGCGCTTCTCCGCATCCTCGAGCTGCACGAGGATGCGATACGAGTTGCCGCCCGCGCGGAACTCGCCCGCCCGCGTTCCCGCGAACGCCGTCTCGAGCGCCTCGGTCACGTCGCGCACGGTCAGGCCGACGTCGGCGATCTTCTCGCGGTCGACGCTGATCTCGTGTTGCGGCACGCCCGCGTCGCGGCTGACGTCGACGTCCGTGATGCCGGGTACCGTCGCGATCGCCGCGGCCGCCCGCTCGGAGAGCGCGCCGAGCGTCGCGAGCTCGTGCCCGCGGATCTCGACCTCGATTCCCTCCTGCGAGCCGAGCACCCGCTCGAGCAGGAACTGGCCCTGCGGCGCGCGCGTGCGGATCTCCATGCCCGCGACCTTGCCCTCTAGGCGCCGTCGCAGGTCGTCGGCGACGGCGACGTTGGAGCGCTCGCGCTCGGCGAGGGGCACGAGCGTCAGCGCGATCTCGCCGCGCGAAGGCGACTCCGCGTTCCACCCGCCCGCGCCGACCGTGACGACCGAGGAGACGAGCTCCGGCACGGCGGGGAGCACGATCTCCTCCATGCGCCGCATCTGGCGGTCGACGAGCTCGAGCCGCGTGCCGATCTCCATCTCGCCGCTGACGCGGACCTCGCCCTCGTCGCTCGGCGGCAGGAACTCGCTCCCGATGTACGGGACGAACAGCAAGCTCCCGGCGAGCAGCGCGACCGCGCCGAGCACCGTCGCCCACGGGTGACGCAGGACCGAGTCGAGGAGGCGCCGGTATCCGTCGTCCAGGCCGCGGAACCACGCCTCGGCCGCGCGCGCCAGCCGGTTGGGCGGCCGCTCCTCGCCGACGGGGCGGAGCAGGCGCGACGCCAGCATCGGCACCAGGCTGAGCGCGACGAGCAGCGAGCAGACGAGCGAGAAGACGATGACGAACGCCAGCTCCTGGAACAGGATGCCCGACACACCGCGCACGAACGCGAGGGGGAGGAAGATCACGAGCGTGGTGATCGTGCTCGCGATGATCGCGGTCGCGACCTCGCCCGTGCCGTTGACCGCGGCGGTGGTGGCGTCCTCGCGCTCCTCGTGGCGGCGCCGGAAGACGTTCTCCAACACGACGACCGCGCTGTCGACCATCATGCCGACGCCGAGCGCGAGCCCGCCTAGCGTCATCAGGTTCAGCGTGAAGCCGCCGAAGTAGATCAGGGCGAACGTCCCGACGACCGAGATCGGGATCGCGAGCGAGATGACGAGCGTGCTGCGCAGGTTGCGCAGGAAGAACAGCAGGACGAGCACGGCGAGCCCGCCGCCGTACAGCACCGAGCGCGCGACGTTCGAGATCGAGCGCTCGATGAAGTTGCCCTGGTTCGACACCGGGACGATGCGCACCTGCGGGTACGCCTCGTTCACGACGTCGATCTGCTCGAGGATGCGGCGCGCCACCTCCACGGTGTTCGCGTCCGCCTGCTTGCGGATCGCCACGCGGATCCCGCGCTCGCCGTCGACGCGCACGAGCCGCGTCAGCTTCTCGTACGTGTCGTGCACCTCGGCGACCTGGCGCAGCGTCACGACGCCGCCCTCCTGCTCGAAGATCACCGTGTCGCGGATCTGGTCGAGGTCGACGAACTCCGCGGGCGCCCGCAGGGTCACCTCGTAGCGGCCCTCCTCGAGCTTGCCCGCGGGCCGGTCGAGGTTCGCGTCGCGGATCGCTTGGAGCACGCGGTCGAGCGGCAGCCCCAGCGCGTTCACGCGGTTGGGGTCGAGCTCGATGCGCACCTCGCGCGTGTAGCCGCCCCAGACGTCGACCTGCGCGACGCCGGGCACGCGGCCGAAGCGGTAGCGGATCTGGTCCTCGACGAGCTGCGTCAGCTCGACCGGGTCGAGTCGACTCGAGATGCCCAGGATGACGACGGGGAAGCTCGCGATGTCGAACTTCGAGACGCGCGGCCGGACGATGTCGTCGGGCAGCTCGCTGACCTCCTCCTCGATCCGCCCCTGGAGCTCGATCGCCGCCGCGTCGAGGTTCGTGCCCCACGTGAAGCGCACGGTGACGCGGCTGTTGCCCTCGGACGACTCGGAGCGGATCTCCTCGACGCCGGGCACCGTCGCGACGATCTCCTCGAGGATCTGCGTGACGAGCCGCTCCATCACCTCCGGGCTCGCGCCCTCGTACTCGGTGCGGACCGTCACCGTCGGCAGCTCGACGTTCGGCAAGAGGTCGATGCGCAGCCGGTCGAGCGAGACCGCGCCCAGCACGACGACCATGAGCGTGACCATCACCGTGAAGATCGGGCGACGGACGCTGGCGCGCGGCAGGTTCATCGCGAGCCGGCCGCCGTTCCCGGTCCGTCGGTGCCTGCCGCCCCGGGCCCACCCGCGCCGCTCGGCCCGTCGACGACCGCGACCCGCGAGCCGTCGTCGCACAGCTCCTGGCCGAGCGTCACGACGAGCCCGACGAGGTCCGAGCCCTCGACCGCGACGCGACTTCCCTCGCGCACGCCGACCTCGACCGGCCGCCAGGCGACGCGCTCGCCGGCGGCGTCGAGCACGAAGATGCCGATCGCGTCCGCGCGCTCGGTGAGCGCGGCGAACGGCACGATCGTCGCGTCGTCGATCTGCTCGAGCTCGAGCGTCGCGCGCACGAACATCCCCGGCTTGAGCGCCTCGTCGCCGTTCTCGACGAGCAGCTCGATCCGCGCCTGGCGCGTCGCGCGGCGGAACACCGGCGCGATCCGCGCGACGCGGCCGTCGAACGAGCGCCCGGGGTACGAGTCGGTCACGAGCGTCGCGTGCTGGCCCTCCCTCAGGCGCGCGTAGTCGCGCTCGGGCGCGTGGACGACGGCGACGATCGGGTCGAGCTGCACGATCGCGAGCAGCGCCTCGTTCGCCGAGACGGTCGAGCCCTCGTCGACGTAGCGCTCGGCGACGACGCGCTCGTCGCCCGGCCCGTTCCACTCGGCGCGCACGCGCGCGTAGCCGAGCCGGATCCGCGCGGCCTCGAGCGCGGCCCGCGCGCGGGCGACGTTCGCCTCGGTCACCTCGACGTGCGCGCGCGCCGCGAGCTCGTCGGATTTCGTCGCGTCGAGCTGCGACTCGGACGCCGCGCCCTCGTCGCGCAGCGACTCGAAGCGCTTCATCGCGCGCTCGGCGATCTCGAGCGCGCTCTTCGCCTCCGCCTCGCTCGCCCGCGTGACCGCGAGCTCGGCCTCGGCCTCGGCGACCGACTGCACGAGCTCGTCGTCGTCCATCGTCGCGACGACCTGGCCGCGCTGGACGACGTCGCCGAGATCGACCTCGACGGTCTGGACCCGTCCGGACACCTTCGGCGCGACGTGGAAGTCGTTGGTCGCCTCGAGCGCGCCGCTGAACGTGCGCCGCAGGGTGATCGGCCCGCGCTCGATCGGCCCGACCTCGACGGGCACGGGCAACCGCTCGCCCACGGGCGCCGTCTCGCTGCGATCGAGCTCCGCGAGGCGGCGGACGACGGCCCAGCCCAGCGCAGCGGCGAGGGCGAGCACGACGAGGACGAGAATCGGTCTCTTCAACGGATGGAGCAGGAGCGGGGGAGCGGAGGAGGGCTCCACGATAGCGATCGGCGGCGCTCCGTTCGCGCGGAGCGGGGGCCCAGCCGGTCTCGAACCGGGCTCGTACCCGCGCACGCCCGGGCGCGGGAGCGTCATAATGCCGCCTGCATGGAGGCGTCGCACACGACCGTCGCGGTCCAGCGCTACCTGGACGAGCTCGAGAGGCACCCCGGCGCCGAGTCCGCGGCGCCGATCGTGCGCGACCTGCTCGGTGGCGCGGCGCACCGGCTCCACGTGCTGTGCTCGGCGCTGCTCCACCGCAGCTATCCGCGCCTGACGCGGCCGCCGCTGAGCCTCGAGAGCGAGGAGATGCTGTCGGCGGTCGTCGAGCGGCTGATCAAGGCGCTGCGCGAGGCGCGGCCGACGACCGTTCGGCAGTTCTTCGCCCTCGCCAACCAGCACATGCGCTGGGAGCTGAACGACCTCGCGCGCCGGCTGGACGCCGTCACGCCGGCGATCGTGGTGCCCGAGGAGCCCGTGGCGGCGCCGAGCAGCTCGGACGGCCCGAGCACGAGCCTCGCGCGCATCCTCGACGCGATCGAGGAGCTGCCGGCGGACGAGCGCGAGGCGTTCGGCCTCGTGCGCGTCCAGGGGCTGACGCACGCGGAGGCGGCGGCGCTGCTCGGCGTCGCGACCAAGACGATCCAGCGCCGCCTCAACCGCGGCTTGCTCCTGCTCGCCGAGCGGCTGGCCGATCTGCGCGTCACCGAGCGCTGAGCCTGTCCACCGCTCGCGCTCAACGAGGACGCCGGGAGCGGCGGTCGCTCGCGCCCTCCCGGACGTCGTCCCCGAGCGATCGGCCCAGCCGCCGCGGAGTCGTTCCATGCAACGCAAGCACGTCCCGTCCGCTCTCCTCGCCGTCGTCCTCGCGGGCGCGGCGACGTTCCTCGCCTCGAGCCGGCCCGCGCCGGCCCCGCCCGCCGTCCAGGAGCCGGGTCGCGCGCCGACGACGTGGGCGCCCGGCGGCCAGCGGCAGCGCCTGACGGCCGACAACTGCGTCGTCGCGCTCATCGACCACCAGACCGGCCTGATGAACGTCGTCGACAACGCGCGGCCGACCGAGTTCAAGAGCATCGTCGTCGGCCTCGCGAAGATGGCGAAGCTGCACGAGTTGCCGGTCGTCATCACGACGAGCGCCGCCGACGGTCCCAACGGCCCGTTCCTGCCCGAGGTGATCGAGCTGCTCCCTGACGCGCCCGTCGTGTCGCGCCCGGGCCAGATCAACGCGTGGGACAACGCGGACTTCGTCGACGCGATCCGCGAGACCGGCCGCAAGAAGATCGTCATGGCGGGCATCACGACCGACGTCTGCGTCGCGTTCGCCGCTCTCTCCGCGCTCGACGCGGGCTACGAGGTGTACGTCGTCGTCGACGCGTCGGGCTCGATGAACCAGGCGGTCCAGGACGCGGCGCTCGTGCGCATGGCCGACGCCGGCGCGACGATCGGCACGTGGTTCGCGCTCTCGTGCGAGCTGCTCGGCGACTGGCGCCGGCCCGCCGGAGCCGGGACGGCGCAGCTCTTCGTCGAGCACATGCCGTCGTACGCGGAGATCTTCCACAGCCACCGCGGCGCGTCCGCCCGCGAGGCGGGGAGCGGCCGCTAGCGAACGGGACCGGCGCCGCCCGCGCCGAAGGGCTGCGGGCGGCGTCCCTCGACTCGAGGAGGAGCCATGCACCGTATACCCCCGCTCGACCGTCTCGCGGCGGCCGCCCTCGCGCTCGCCGCGACCTGGTCCCTACCCGCGTGCGGCGCGGACCCCGCGCGGGCGGCCGCCGAGCCCGCCGCCGACCTCGTCGTGCTCGACGCGCGCGTCACGACGCAGGACGACGCGCGTCCGCAAGCGCAGGCGTTCGCCGTGCGCGACGGCGCGTTCGTCGCGGTCGGCACCGACGGCGAGATCGCGCCGCTCGCGGGCGAGGACACGCTCGTCGTTCGCGCGGGCGGGCGCCGCGTCGTGCCCGGCCTGGTCGACTCCCACCTGCACGCGGTGCGCGGCGGCCGCTTCTACGCGCTCGAGCTGCGCTGGGACGGCGTCCCGTCCCTCGAGCGCGGCCTCGCGATGATCCAAGAACAGGCCCGGCGCACTCCGCCGGGACAGTGGGTGCGCGTCGTCGGCGGCTGGTCGCCGTACCAGTTCAGCGAGCGGCGCATGCCGACGGTCGCCGAGCTGAACGCCGCGTCGCCCGACGTGCCGGTGTTCGTGCTCTTCCTCTACAGCCGCGGCTTCCTCAACGCGGCGGGCGCGCGCGCGCTCGGGATCGGCGCCGACACGGTCGCGCCGCAGGGCGGCCGGTACGAGCTCACGGACGGAGGCGCGATCCTGCACGCCGAGCCCAGCCCGGCGATCCTGTACGGGACCGTCGCGCAGCTCCCGCAGCTCGCGTCCGACGAGCAGATCCTCTCGACGCGGCACTTCTTCCGCGAGCTCGCGCGCTTCGGCCTGACGGGCGCGCTCGACGCGGGCGGCGGCGGGCACGCGTACCCCGCCGACTACGCCGCGAGCGCGACGCTCGCGGCCGAGCGCGCGTTGCCGCTGCGCATCTCGAGCTGGCTCTTCGCGCAGGAGAAGGGCCGCGAGCTCGCGGACTACGAGCGCTGGACGGGCGCGGAGGAGCTCGACCTCGGCGCGCCGAGCGCGCGGCCCGAGCTCGTCGTCGAGGGCGCCGGCGAGAACCTCGTCTGGTCGGCGGGCGACTTCGAGAACTTCCTCGCGCCGCGCCCGGAGCTCGACGCGCGCATGGAGGAGGAGCTCGGCGCCGTTGCGCGGCTGCTCGCGACGCGCGGCTGGCCGATCCGCATCCACGCGACGTACGACGAGTCGATCGGGCGCATCCTCGACGTGCTCGCGCCGATCTTCGCCGAGACCGGCTACCGCGCGCGCTGGTGCATCGACCACGCCGAGACGATCTCGCCGCAGAACGTCGAGCGCATCCGCGCGCTCGGCGGCGGCATCGCGGTCCAGAACCGCATGGCGTTCGCGGGCGAGCACTTCGCCGAGCGCTACGGCGCGGAGGCCGCGCGCCACGCTCCGCCGCTGCGGCGCCTGCTCGACGCCGGCCTGCCGGTCGCCGCGGGCACCGACGCGACGCGCGTCAGCAGCTACGACCCGTGGCTCGCGCTCGACTGGCTCGTCACGGGCCGCACCGTCGGCGGGACCCCGCTCGCGGCGCCCGAGAACCGGCTGTCGCGCGCCGAGGCGCTGCGGCTCTTCACGCTCGGGAGCGCGTGGCTCGCGAACGCCGAGTCCGTCCAGGGCCGCATCGCTCCCGGCCAGCTCGCGGACTTCGCGATCCTCTCGGAGGACTTCTTCGCCGTGGCCGAGGAGCGCATCCGGGCGATCGAGTCGGTCCTGACCGTCGCAGGCGGGGAGGTGACCTGGGCGGCCGAGCCGTTCGCGAGCGTCGCGCCCGAGCCGCTCCCGCCGATCGGCCCCGCATGGTCGCCCGTCGCGCGCTTCGGAGGCATCCAACGATGATCACCACGTCGCAGGAGGTGCCGCTCGCCGGCAAGGTCGCGCTCGTGACGGGCGCCTCGCGCGGAATCGGCGCGGCGATCGCGTGCCGGCTCGCCGCGGACGGCGCGCGCGTCGCGCTGACGTACTCCACATCCGCCGGGCGGGCTCGAGCGGTCGTGGCCGAGATCGAGCAGGCGGGCGGACGGGCGGTCGCGCTCGAGGCGGACGCGGCCGACGTCGAGGCGACGCGCGCGGCCGTCGCCGCGACCGTCGAGACGTTCGGCGCGCTCGACGTGCTCGTCAACAACGCCGGCATGATGGTCGGAGCGCCGATCGAGCACTTCGCACTCGAGGACTTCGAGCGCCTGATCGCGGTCAACGTTCGCGGCCTGTTCGTCGCGACGCAGGAGGCGAGCCGGCACATGCGCGCCGGCGGGCGCATCATCCACGTCGGGAGCTGCAACAGCACGCGGATCACGTACCCCGGCGGCTCGGTCTACGCGCTGACGAAAGGGGCCGTCGCGGGCTTCACGAAGGGCCTCGCACGCGATCTCGGCCCGCGCGGGATCACCGTGAGCAACGTGCAGCCTGGACCGGTCGACACCGACATGAACCCCGCGACGAGCGATTTCGCCGAGGTCGCGCGTCGCGAGGTCGCGCTCGGCCGCTACGGCCGCGCCGACGAGATCGCGGCGTTCGTCGCGTTCCTCGCCGGCCCCGGCGGCAGCTTCGTCAGCGGGGCGAGCCTCCTCGTCGACGGCGGCTACTGCGCGTAGCGCACGGACGGCCCGCCGTCATGATCGCCGCGGCGCTCGCCCTCCTGCCGGCCGCCGCGACGCCCGCGCAGGACGGCTGGGACTGGAGCTTCGGCGGCGAGCTGCGCGCGCGCTACGAGCGCTACGCGAACGACGAGTGGGGTGCGGCGGCCGTCCCGGACCACGACTACGCGTGGTGGCGCGCGCTCCCGTTCGTCGAGGGGCGCCACGTGAGCGGAGTGCGCGTCCGGGCGCAGCTCATCGCGGCGTTCGAGAGCGGCGACGAAGCGGGGCTCGCGCCGGTCGACGAGGACCGCCTCGACGTGCTCGAGGCGTTCGGCGACGTGCCGGTCGGGTCCGTGACGATGCGGGCGGGGCGGCAGGTCCTCGCGCTCGGCTCCGAGCGGCTGATCTCCGCGCGCTACGGCCCGAACGTGCCGCGCGCGTTCGACGCGGTGGGCGCGGTCGCCCGCGCCGGTCCGTGGCAGGTCGACGCGCTGTGGGGGCGACCGGTCGTGAACGAGCCCGGCGCGTTCGACGACGCGGCGGACGACTCGACGTCGCTCTGGACGGTGTACGCGACACGGCCGCTCGCGGACGATCAGGGGCTCGACGTCTACGCGATCGGCCTCGACGAGGACGAAGCGACGTTCGACGAGGGGACGGCGGCCCACCGGCGGCTCACGCTCGGCACGCGCGTGTTCGGGAGCGACGGCCCGTGGGACTGGAACTTCGAGCTGATGGGGCAGACGGGCGCGTTCGGCGGCGGCGACGTGCGCGCGTGGTCGTTCGCCTCCGACACGGGGCGCGTGCTCGCGAGCGTGCCGCTGCGCCCGCGGCTCGGGTTGAGGGCGAACGTGATCAGCGGCGACGACGAGCCCGGCGACGGCGAGCTCGAGACGTTCGACCCGCTCTTCCCCAAGGGCAAGTACTTCGGCGAAGCGGGGCTGATCGGGCCGTACAACCTGGTGAACGTGCACCCGTCGCTCGACGTCGCGCTCTCCGAGCGCTGGACGCTCTCGCTCGCGTCGGTCCTCTACTGGCGCGAGAGCACGGGCGACGGCATCTACGGGAACGCGGGGCAGTTGCTGCGGCCGAGCGGCGGCTCGTCCGAGCGCTTCGTCGGCAGCCAGTTCGACGCCGCGCTGGCGTACCGGCCGAGCGAGCGCGTCGAGCTCTCCGTCGGCTGGTCGACGTTCCTCCCCGGCGCGTTCGTCGACGACACCGGGCCGGACGAGACGGTGCGCTTCCTGGGCGTCGAGCTGCGCATCGTGCGCTGACAGGGCAGAATGCCGGGCCGCGAGGGACGCAGCCATGGACGACGGGTCGAGCGTGCGCGCGTTGATCGAAGAGGCCCTCGAGTCGGGGCGCCCGGCTGCGGACGTGTGTCGCGAGCGGCCCGAGCTCGCCGCCGCGGTCGAAGCGGGCCTGCGCCGCGCGCGCGCGCTCGACGCGGAGCTCGCGGCGCTCTTTCCGAGCTCGGGCGACGGCGGCGCTCCGCGCCAGGCGCCTGCGCGCGGCAACTTGCCCGCGGTGCCGGGCTACGACGTGCACGGCGTGCTCGGCCACGGGGGCATGGGCATCGTCTACCGCGCGACGCACCGGCAGCTCGGCCGGCCGGTCGCGCTCAAGATGCTGCTCGCGGGCGGCTACGCCGCGCCGGCCGAGATCGGGCGCTTCCTGCGCGAGGCCGAGGCGGTCGCGCGCCTGCGACACCCGAACATCGTCCAGGTGTACGACGTCGGCGAGCACGACGGCTGGCCGTACTTCACGATGGAGCTCGTCGAGGGCGGCACGCTCGCGAGCGAGCTCGCGCAGCGGCCCCGGACGCCGCGCGAGGCCGCGGCGCTGCTCGTCACGCTGGCGGAAGCGGTCGACGCCGCGCACCGGAGCGGGATCGTGCACCGCGACCTCAAGCCCGCGAACGTGCTCGTCGGAGCCGACGGCGCGCTCAAGATCACCGACTTCGGCCTCGCGCGACGCATCGACGCGGACCCGAGCTTCACGGCGACCGGCGCGCGTCTGGGGACGCCGAGCTACATGGCGCCCGAGCAGGCGCTCGGCCGGTCGCGCGCGATCGGTCCGGCCGTCGACGTATACGCGCTCGGAGCGCTGCTCTACGAGATGCTGACCGGTCGGCCGCCGTTCCGCGGCGAGACCGCTGCGGATACCGAACGGCAGGTGATCGAGGACGAGCCGACCGCTCCCTCGCGCTTGCACCCGAAGGTGCCGCGCGACCTCGAGACGATCGCGCTGAAGTGCCTGCGCAAGGAGCCCGCACAGCGCTACGCGACGGCGCGCGAGCTCGCCGGCGACGCGCTCCATTTCCTGCGCGGCGAGCCGATCTCCGCGCGGCCGCTCGGGCGCGTCCAGCGCGGCGTGCGCTGGGTGCGGCGCAACCCGACGCACGCGGGCCTGGTCGCCGCGGTGGCAGCGCTCGTCGTGCTCGGCGCGGGAGCGGGCGCGCGCGAATGGGCGTTCGCGACATCGCGCCGCGCCGAGGAGGCGAAGTGGGAGGAGCGCCTCGCGTTCGTGCACGGGCTGCAGGAGGACGGGCGCTTCGCGGAAGCGCGCGCGATCCTCGCGCGGATCCCGGACGCGGGCTCGGGCGAGCTGCGGCGGCGCATCGAGCGGGCGCAGGGCGAGCTCGACGTGCTCGAGCGGCTCGACGCGATCCGCCTCGAACGCGGCTTCTCGCGCGCCGGCGACCGCTTCGACGCGGCGGCGGACGCCGCGTACGAGCAGGCGTTCGCGAGCGCGGGCCTCGGCACGATCGGCGCGCCGCCGGCGGACGTCGCCGAGCGCATCGTGGCCACCGGCGTGCGCGCCGCGCTCGTCGCGGCGCTCGACGACTGGGCGCTGTGCGTGCGCGACCGAGCCCGTCTGGAGTGGATCTTCGACGTCGCGCGCCGCGCCGATCCCGACCCGTGGCGCGACCGCGTCCGGGATCCGTCGCAGTGGGAGGATCCGAGCGCGCTCGCCGCGCTCGCCGCCGAGGCGCCCGCGGGCGAGAGCGTGCCGCTGCTGCTCGTCGTGTGCGGACTGCTCGACGGGCACGGCGGCGACGGCACGGCGCTCTTGCGTCGCGTGCAGCAGAGCAGGCCCGACGACTTCTGGATCAACTTCTCCCTCGCTTCCGCGCTCGCTCCCCACGAGGACTCGATCGGCTTCTACCGCGCGGCGCTCGCGGTGCGCCCCCGCGCGCTGGCGGCGCAAGTCGACCTCGCGAACGCGCTCGCCGCCGGAGGCCGCGACGCCGAGGCGCTGGAGTGCTGGCGGGTCGCGCTCGAGATGGCGCCGGACGCGGCTTCGGTCCACGAGAGCCTCGCGGCGTTCCACCTCGGGCGGCGCGCTCTCGACGCGGCGGTCGAGCACGCGAGCGCGGCGGTCCGTCTCGACGCGACGAGGTCGGCGGGTCATCGTTTCCTCGGCCTCGCACTCCTGCAGAGCGGCGACTACGCGGGCGGCGCAGCGGCGCTGCGTGCCGCGCTCGCGCTGGTCGGTCGCGACGACCCGGTGCGCGCCGAGCTCGCCGACGGCGCGCGCTACGGCGACGAGATGACGGCTCTCGCGGAGCGGCTCGACGGCGTCGCCTCCGATGCGGACGAGCCGGCGGGGGACCTCGAGAGCGCGCAGCTCGCGGTCCTCGCGTCCCAGCGACAGCGGTACGCCCTCGCCGCGCGGCTCTACGAGCGCGCTCTGGAAGGGTCCTTCGCGACGGGCGACTTGCACACGAGCCTGCGCTACCCGGCGGCGTCGGCCGCTGCGCTCGCCGGCGGTGAGTCGGACGTCGACGCGGCCGGGGTGAGCGCGGCCGAGCGAGAGCGCTGGCGCGGCCGCGCCCTCGCGTGGATGCGCGCCGACCTCGAGGCGTGGTCGCGCGCTCTCGCCGCCGACGATCCGGAGCTGCTCCCGTACGTCGTCCCGCGCCTCGAGCAGTGGCGCGCCGACCCCGAGCTCGACGCGCTGCGCGAGGGCGCGGACGCCCTCGCGTTCTGGCGCGACGTCGACGCGCTGCTCGCGCGCGCGCGCGGCGAGTGAGGAGCTGTCCAGCGCCCCCGCTCAGTTCCGCAGGGCGCGCTCACGGGGAGCGACGCCAAGACCGAGACGGAGGAGCGCATGAGCACGTTCGTCACCGAGGACGGCACCGAGATCTACTTCAAGGACTGGGGCGAGGGGCAACCGGTCGTGTTCTCGCACGGCTGGCCGCTGTCGTCGGACAGTTGGGAGGACCAGATGGTCTTCCTCGCCGAGCGCGGCTATCGCGCGATCGCGCACGACCGGCGCGGCCACGGCCGCTCGAGCCAGCCGTGGCGCGGGAACGAGATGAACACGTACGCCGACGACCTCGCGGCGCTGATCGAGGACCTCGACCTCGAGGACGCGGTGCTCGTCGGCTTCTCGACGGGCGGCGGCGAGGTCGCGCGCTACGTCGGCCGGCACGGCACGGGCCGGGTCGCGAAGGTCGTGCTGATCGGCGCGGTGCCGCCGCTCATGCTGAAGACGCCGAAGAACCCCGGCGGATTGCCGATCGAGGTGTTCGACGGCTTCCGCAAGGCGTCGCTCGCCGACCGCTCGCAGCTCTACCGCGACGTCGCCAGCGGGCCGTTCTACGGCTACGACCGGCCGGGAGCCAAGGTGTCGCAAGGCGTGATCGACGCGTTCTGGATGCAGGGCATGATGGCCGGGCACAAGAACGCCTACGACTGCATCGCTGCGTTCTCCGCGACCGACTTCACCGAAGACCTGAAGCAGCTCGACGTGCCGACGCTGATCCTGCACGGCGACGACGATCGCATCGTGCCGATCGACGCGTCGGCGCGCGCGGCGGCGAAGCTGGTCGAGGGCTCGAAGCTCGTCGTCTATGCGGGAGCGCCGCACGGGCTCACCGCGACGCACAAAGAGCGGCTGAACGCGGATCTGCTCGCCTTCGTGCGGAGCTGACGGACCCCGGGGTCGTCGACGGCGCCGCTGGCCGCTACTCGTCGGCCGTGAGGCGCCGTCGCCGGCCGCGCTCGTCGCGGATGCGCTCCTCTCGCGCGCCTCGCGCGCGACGTCGCCGAGTCCGCTCCGTCGACGTCGCGCTGCGTGCTGCAGCGCGCGCGCGGTAGCGCTCGGCTCATTCCGCGCGGCCCGCGGCGATCACCACGGTGCAGCGTAGGCCGCCGCCGGGCGCGGGCTCGGGCGTCGCGATCGGCCAGCCATTCTCGGCGCACTCGCGGCGCGCCTCGTCGTCGAGCCGCGGGTCGTCCGCGAAGCAGATCTCGCCGCGGGCGACCTCGCGATCCTCGGCGCGGATCTCCCAGTGCACGTGCCGCGGGATGCGCGTGCCCGGATAGCCGCCCGGGACGATCGTGCGCACACGGAACGCGCCCTCGGCGTCCGTGCGCACATAGCCGAACAAGCGCGGGTTGTCGTCTCCGCCCGCGTCCGCGGGCGCGTAGATGCCGCCGGCGTCGGTCTGGTACACGTGCACGGCCGCGCCAGCGACCGGCGCGCCCGTGTCCGGGTCGACGACGCGCGCGTGCACGAGGAGCCGCTCGCCCGGCTCGCTCGCGGCGACGAGCTCGAGCGCGCCCTCCGCCGGATGCTCGCGCAGCCAGCCCTTCAGCGCGCGCCGCCCCGCCGGGTCGCGCAGGAGCGCGGCCGCGCGCTCGTCCGCGAGCAACGTCGCCGCGGTCAGCCGGCCCGCCTCGAGCTCGGCGACGAGCTCCGCCGCGCGCGCGTCGCCCGCCGCCGTCCGCTCGCCCGCGGTGCGCCGCTCGTACTCCGCCGTCTCGATCAGCACCATGCCGCACTCGACGCAGCGGCCCGAGCGCTCGTACACGCGCTCGTGGCAGTCGACCGGGCACGGCGGGCACATCCACGCGCCCGCGCGCGCCGGCCCCTCGGGCGCGTACTCGATCGTGCAGCCGACCGGCCGCGTCGTCGCGGGCTCGATCGGATCTCCCGCGAGCAGCGCCTCGAGCGCGTCCGCGAGGTACGCCCGGCCCGCGCCCGGCGAGCCGTCCTGCCGCGTGTCGTCGACGGCGCCCGCGTAGACGAGCCGGCCGGCCGCGTCGACGACGAACGCGTGCGGAGTCGTCACCGCGCCGAACGCGCGACCGGTCCGTCCGCTCGGATCGAGCAGGTACGGGCCGCTCGCGCCGCGCTCCGCGCGCCAGGCGCGGATCCCCTCGACGCGCTCCTCGCACGTGCTCGACGAGTCGATCGCGAGCCATGCGACGCGGCCGGCGAACCGCGCGCGCAGCTCCGGGATGGTGCGCGTGTCGTAGTGGTGCTCGACCGCCGGGCACGAGTCGCTCGTCCACTCGAGGACGACCGGGCGCCCGCGCAGCGCGGACAGCCGGTGCTCGCTCCCGTCGAGGCCGCGCAGCGCGAAGTCGGGCGCCTGCGCGCCGATCCGCGCGCGCTCGGGCGCCGCGAGCCGGTCGACCTTGCCCTGCGCGCTCGCGCGCACGCGCTCGGCGAAGCCCGGGTCGACCGCGTCGTCGCGCTCGAGCAGCTCGAGGCAGCGGCGCGCGTGGCGCAGCGCCTCGTCCTCGCGGCCGAGCTCGACGAGCGCGTCCGCGAGGCTGTCCCACACGTTCGCCGACGACGGGAAGCGCGCCGTGTTCAGCTCGAACGCCGCGAGCGCGTCCGCCGGCCGCCCGGCCCTCTGCAAGAGCGAGTAGCCCGCGAGGTTGACGTCCTGCTCGCTCGGCGGATCCTCCAGCGCGTCCCAGAGCGCGAGCGCGGCGTCGACGCCTTCCGCGATCGCCGTGCGCACGAGCGTCGTCGTCGGCGGCGTTCCGTCCGCCGCGAACGCGCGCCGGTGGTGCTCCGCGGCGCCCGCGGGATCCCAGCGGTACTCCATGTAGCGCGCCGCCTCGTGCGCGACGTCCTCGCCGAGCAGCCGCGCGACGACGTGCAGCGCTCCGTCGATCCCCGCGGACACGCCCGCGGTCGTGACGACGCGACCGTTGTCTACGAAGCGCCGCGCGGGATCGACCTGCGTCGTCGGAGCGGCGAGCATCAAGCTCTGGATCGAGCCGTGGTGCGTCGTCGCCTCGAGCCCGTCGAGCAGCCCCGCGCGCGCGAACAGCAGCGCGCCGTTGCACACCGAGAGCGCGACCTCGGCGCGCGCTCCCGCCGTCCGCACCCATTCGACGACCGCGGGCCGCGAGAGCGGGACCGAGCCGCCCGGCACGACGATCAGGTCCGGCGCCGGGCAGTCCGCGAGCGCGACCTCGGGCACGACCGTCAGGAAGCCCTGGCTGACGATCGGCTCGGTGCTCTCCGCGACCGTGAAGACGCGGAAACGGCGCCCGTCGCCGGCGCGGGCCGCGGAGAACACCTCGGCTGGCCCGGCGAAGTCGAGCAGCTCGACGCCCGGGTAGACGAGCACCGCGACGTCGCGGACCGTCGGCTCCTGGGCGGTCGCGAGGACGGGGACGAAGGACAGGACGCCGGCAAGCACGGGTCTCGACAGGGTTCGCATGCTCCACGTCCGGACCGCGCGCGCGCCTCTCCCCGACTTTCTCGACTTTTCTCGCGGCCGTACGATGGGCCCCGATGCGCGCGCTCTCCGGCACCGGCGACGAAGCCTTCTTCGAGGAGCTGCGCGACGCGCTGCGCGAGGACGAGCTCGCGCCGGGCGCGATCGAGGGGTACGAGGTCGGGCCCGAGCTCCACCGCGGCGGCCAGGGCGTCGTCTACCGCGCGATCCAGCGCTCGACGCGCCGCGCGGTCGCGCTCAAGGTGCTCCGCGCCGGCGCGCGCTCCTACCGCGAGCGCCTGCGGTTCGAGCGCGAGGTCGACCTCGCCTGCCGCCTGCGCCATTGCGGCATCGTCGTCGTGCACGACCGCGGCGTCGCCGGCGGGCGTCCGTGGTATGCGATGGAGCTCGTCGACGGGCTCACGCTCGACGCGTACCTCGAGCGCGCGCGGCCCGCGCTCACCGAGCGGCTCGCGCTGTTCCGCGCGATCTGCGACGCCGTCGCGCACGCGCATCGCCACGGTGTGATCCACCGCGATCTCAAGCCGAGCCACGTGCTGGTCGACGCGGCGGGCGCGCCGCGCGTCCTCGACTTCGGTGTCGCGCGCGCGCTCGACGACGACCGCGCCGCGGCCGTGACGCGCGACGGTGAGCTCGCCGGCACGCTCGCGTACGCGTCGCCCGAGCAGGTCGCGGGCGATGCCGCCGCGGTCGATACGCGCACCGACGTGTACTCGCTCGGCGTCGTGCTGTACGAGCTCGTGACCGGGCGCCGGCCGTACGACGTCTGCGGACCGGTCGCCGAGGTCGTCGGACGCATCGCGCACGCGCAGCCGGCCGATCCCGGCGTCGACCGCGACCTCGCGGCGATCCTCGACGCCGCGCTCGCGAAGGACCCCGACGCGCGCTATCGCACCGTCGAGGCGCTCGCCCGCGACGTCGGGCACTGGCTCGCGCGCGAGCCGGTCGAGGCGCGCGGCGGGGGAGCGTGGTACGAGCTGCGCAAGGGCCTCGCGCGCCACCGCCGCGCCGTGCTGGCCGGCGCGCTCGTGCTCGTCGCGGCGCTCGTGGGCGGCGGCTTGCTCGCGCGCGAGCGGCTGCGCGCCGAGCGGCAGCGCGAGAGCGCCCAGCTCGTGCGCGAGATCTTCCAGGACGTGCTCGCCGCGGCGGCGCCGCAGCGCATGGGCGGCGACGTGCGGCTACTCGAGATGTTCGAGGAGGCGTCCCGGCGCATCGAGGAAGGGCTGATCGACGCGCCCGACGCGCAGGCCGCGGTGCAGCTCACGATCGGCGACACGTACCGCGAGCTCCTGATGCTGTCCGAGGCGGTGCCGCACCTGCGGCGCGCGGTCGAGCGCTACCGCGTCGTCGACGGCGCGCAGCGGCTCGAGCTCGCGCGCGCGCTCGAGCTCCTCGGGCTCGCGCTCGCGGCGCTGAACGACCCCGACGCCGTCGCGGCGCACGAGGAGGCGCTCGCGCTGCGACGCCGCGCGCTCGATCCGGCCGATCCCCGCATCGCCGCGAGCGAGCGCGGCCTGGCGGTCGCGCTGCTCGCGCAGTGGGACGCGGGGGAGGCCGAGCGCAAGCGGGCGGCCGCGCTGCTGGGCGACGCGCTCGCGCGCTTCGCCGCCGCGCACGGCGACGAGCATCCGGAGGTCGCCGAGACGCGGCTGCGGCGCGCGTGGCTCCTGCGCGAGCGCGGCGCGGCCGGCGTCGAGGGCGAGCTGCGCGCGGCGCTCGCGACGTTCGAGGCGAGCGCGCCGTCGGATCCGCGGACGATCGAATGTCTCAACGCGCTGTCGTCCTTCCTCCAGGGGGCGGAGCGGTTCGACGAGGCCGAGGCGGCGCTCGCGCGGTCGATCGCGCTCACCCGTGAGCTCTACGGCGACGAGCGCGCGATCGAGATGCTGCGGCGCCAGGCGCGGCTGCAGTACGCGCGCGGCGAGCTCGTGACGGCCGAGCTGCTCTCGCGCCGCGCGATCGCGCGCGCGCTCGAGCGGTGGGGCGAGCGGCGGCCGGAGCGCGCCGCGGAGCTCGGATCGCTCGCGGCGCGCGTCGTCGAGCCGCTCGCGGGCGCGCCGCCGCCGTACGCCGAGGCCTTCGCGACGTTGCGCTCGCTCGAGGGCGACGGCGCGTTCGAGCTCGCGAGCTGGTCGAACGGGCTCGCGCGCGTGCTCGCCCGGCTCGGCCGCGCGGACGAGACCGAGCCGATGCTGCGCGAGGCGCTGAACGTCCGCTGCCGCGCGTTCGGCGACGACTGCCCGATCCGGCGCGCAACGATCGAGCAGCTCGCGGAGCACCTCGTCGCGGGCGGCCGCTGCGGCGAGGCCGTGCCGTTCCTGCGCGAGTCGATCGCGGCGTCGGAGCGCGTCGGCGAGAGCGACTCGGCGCGCGCGGCGCGGACGCGCGAGCTGCTGGCGGCGTGCGGAGAGGACACGCGGTGACGACGAGCCGCACGCTCGTGCAGCGGCTGCGCGACCCGCGCGACGGCGACGCGTGGGCGCGCTTCTTCGAGCTCTACGCGCCCGCTCTCGAGACGTACGCGCGTGCGCGCGGGCTGTCGGCGACCGACGCCGAGGAGGTGCGCGACGAATGCCTCGAGATCGTGTCGCGGCGCATGCCGGCGTTCGAGTACGACCGCGCGCGGGGCGGGTTCCGGCGCTGGCTGCACACCGTCGCGCGCGGCGTGATCGTCGACCGGCTGCGGCGCCGTCGCGAGACGAGCGCGGACACGGGCGCGCTCCAAGCGCTCGCGGACCCGCGGCCCGGGCCGGACGAGCTGTGGCGTCGGGCCTGGCGGCGCGAGGAGCTGCGCTACGCGTTCGCCGAGGCGCGTCGCAGCGAACCGCCGCGGGCCGTCGAGGTCTTCGAGCTCCTGCTCCGCGATGAGCTCGGCGTGGCCGAAGTGTGCGCGCGGACGGGGCTGCGGCCGGCCGCGGTGTACAAGGCGAAGAGCCGCGTGCTCGCGCGCGTGCGCGAGGTGCTGCGGCGCCTGGGGACGACGGAGTGACGCTCGCTACAGGTGCGAGCGCGGCCGACGGTCGCGCGTCATGATCGCTTCGACGTTCATGTCCGGTCCCGCCTACGCCCGCGCGTGAAGAGCGAGAGGACCGCGACCACCAGCGCGGAGCCCAGGATGGCCCACACGATCGGGAAGGCGTCGCCGTCGATCTCGACCGTGAAGATCGGCGGCAGCTCCAGCGCGTCCGCGACCAGCGTTCCGACGAGCGCGCCGACGAAGCCGAGCGCGATCGCGACCAGGCAGCCGCCGCGGGAGACGCCGGCGATCGCCTGGCCGAGCGCGCCGCACACGCCAGCGACCAAGAGCAGCAGCAGGATCTCGAGAAGGCTCATGTCTCGCCAGCGGTTGCAAGCGGCGTGCCGCTCGCGAGGAGCGGGCGGCCGGCGCGCCGGCGGGAGCGCTCGAGCGGGAAGGGGACTGTGCTCGAGGAGCGCTCCGCGCCGGACACGCCGGGTCGCCGTTGGTCAGGGAGCGTCGCCGCGCACCGCGTTCGAGGCCGCGAGGACCTCGGGCGCGGCCGGGTCGATGATCCAGGCCTGCGCCCAGATCGACTTGCCCGCCGCGGGTGCGGGCCACGCGTAGCCCGTGAACGCCGCGGTGCCGGCGGCATCGGTCGTGAAGGGCAGGAGCACGTCTGGCGCGGGGACGAGCGTGCCGCCGAGCAGCGGAATCGAGAGCGCGGAGGCACCGACGACGAACAGTCCGGGCGTCGACTCGCGCCCGTTCGACACGTGCAGCGACGTGGTCGAGCCCGCGGTCAGTGGGCCGCCGCCGGCGAGCACCGGGTCGCCGTACGTGCCGGCGAGCGCGGAGCCGAGGTCGGCCCAGGGCGAGGCCGCGACGATGCGCGGCGGCGAGACCTCGCTCGTGTTGCCGTCGGCGTCGGTCGCGGTCGCGGTCAGCGCGAGGCCGCTCGTGATCTGCGGCAGGTGCACGACGAACGTGCCGTCGGGCCGCGGCGTCGCGACACCGAGGAACGTCTCGGCCTCGACGACGTTGCCGAACGAGGGGAGCGGGTTCGAGAAGAGCTCGACGCTCGCCAGCTCCGGGGCCGACGTGTCGAGCGTGCCGGTGACGACGGTGCCCTGCGCGCTCGTGATCGCGCTCGCGAGCACGGGGTGGTTCATGAGCTCGTTCGGACCGCTGTCGCCGTCGCCGGGATCGTTCGAGGTCGGCCCGTCGAAGTCGAGGTCGATCGGCAGGAGCCCGGCCCCGTCGTTCTCGTAGAGCGCGTTCCCGCTGATGCGGTTGCGCTTCGCTTGCCAGATGACGCGCACGCCGCCTTGCTGGTTGTACGCGATCGTGTTGCCCTCGCCCGGCCCGGTGCCGCCGAGGACGTTGTCGGTGGGGGACGGCTGCGAGGTGGCGAACACCGCGAACACGACACCGACGCCGTTCGGGATCGGGTTCGTGCCGCTCGCGTCGACGCCGATCGAGTTGCCTTGCACGACGTTGCCGGTCGCGCCGCCGTCGAGCCAGATTCCGTACTGGAAACCCTTCGTGCCGGTGATGCCGCCGATCACGTTGCCGCGGATCACGTTGTTCGATCCGGCGAGCTCGAGGCCGATGTCGCCGGTGTTCGCCGCGGCGACCGTGCCGCTCGCGTCGGTGCCGATCAGGTTGCCGAGCACGAGGTTGCCGTCCGCGGAGACGCGGACCTGGGCGCCGCTCGGCTGGCCGTGCTCGCCGAGACTACCCGCCTCGGCGATGCGGTTGCGCTCGCCGGGCCCGAGGCCGCCGATGCGGTTGCCCGTCGCGTCGCCGCGGATCTGGACGCCGTTCCACGAGCCGGTGAGCAACTCGTTCCCGATCACGACGTTGTCCTGGGCCACGTCGCCGAAGTACGCCTCGATCCGCACGCCGTCGTTGCCCGACGAGAGCCGGTTGCCCTCGCCGGACTGCGCGCCGCCGATCACGTTGCGGTCGCCCTCGATCAGGACGGCGGAGTAGAGCGGGCCGCCGATCGAGCAGCCGACGACGACGTTCTCGCTCGCGGTCGCGTACAGGGCGATGCCGTGGCCGCGGTTGCCCATGTTTCCCAGGCCGACGAAGCGGTTGCGCGACGAGACGACCGAGAACATCGGCGACGAGAGGTACGCCGGGTGCGTGTTGAAGAACGCGACCTCGGGACCGTTCGGGTTCGTGTCGCCGCTGAACGCGGTCTGCGTCGTCCCGTCGACGGTGGTGTCGTCGTCGGTGAGCATCCAGGGTGCTCCGCCGTTCTCGATCACGGGGCCGGTCGAGCCGAGGCCCCAGTCGCTCTGCGGGATCTGGAACCCGACCGTCTGCGGGCCCGGCGTGTTGTTCGTGGCGGTGATCGCCTCGCGCATCGAGACGAGCCCGTCGGGCCCGGGCAGGTCCGCGACGGTCTTGGCGCCGGTGAAGTCGGAGGTGTCGCTCCTCGTCGACACGTAGACGGTCGTCTGCGCCGCGGCGGGCACGGCGACGAGGAGCGGGAGCAAGCGGGCGAGAACGTGCAGGTTCATGGCGGGAGCACTCCGGGGAAGGACGAGGAGCCGTCCCCCTGGCAAGCAGCAGACCGCCGGGCCGAAACGCCCTTCCTGGGCACGCCAGGGCCGATTTTCCCGCGCGACCGCCAGAGCCACTCCAAGATCCGGACGCGTCGTCCGAGCTCTGGACGGAGGTGGCCGCCGAATAGAAGGGGAGCCCGGCAGCGCGGCCTGCCCCGCGCTCCCGGGCTCTTCATCGGAGTCGCAGTCTCAAATCGGCGGCGGCTCCTCGATCAGCTCGGGGCAGAACCGCAGCTCGTCCAGCGCGCCCGAGCTCGAGAGGTGCAGCTCGAGCCGGCGCACGCCGGGGATCGTCTTGGACACCGACTGCTTCGAGCCGTCGCCGAGCGCCTGCAGGGGCACGGTGTCGATCAGCAGCC
The DNA here is from genome assembly GCA_964528575.1 of uncultured Planctomycetaceae bacterium. GTDB lineage: Bacteria > Planctomycetota > UBA1135 > UBA1135 > CAZGTQ01. The sequence continues at coordinate 44,784 of CAZGTQ010000270.1, forward strand.
CGCCGTCGTCGTACGCCTCGAAGAAGGCGAACTCGCCGACGTCGATGTCGAGCACCGTCGCGCCCTGGAACGTCACGTCGAACGTGAAGTCGAAGATCAGCGTGCCGCCGTTGGCCTCGTCGTCGGGCACGTCGACGAACCCGTCGCCGTCCATGTCGACGTCGTTCTCCGCGATGATGAGCACGAGCCCGTCGCCCGCGGCGAGGTCCCCGTCGCCGCCCGACGGACTGTCTGCGTCGAACAGAATCGCCTTGTCGACCGCTCCGTTGCTGTCGGCGGACACGAGCATCCCGAGCGATGCGAACTGGTTCGTCACCGTTTCGCCCTTGACGAGCTCGGTCGGCACGCCCGCGCTCGTGCCGTCGAAGTCGACGACGACGGGACAGAAGACGAAGTCGAACGTCGCGATGGCGCCGGAGCCGACGAAGTCGACTTCCATGCGCGAGACGCCCGGTACGTTGCTGCCGACGGTGAAGACGGAGTTGTCGCCGCCGGGCGGCAGCGGCACGGTCGAGATGAGCACGTTCGACGAGTCGAAGAAGCGGATCACACTCCCGCCGCCGTCGTCGAGATCGACGAGCGTGATCGCGCAGAACGTGACCGGATCATCGAACAGCATCGTGATGATGCCGCCGCCCGCCTCGTCGTCCGGGACGTCGACGAGCCCGTCCATGTCCGCGTCGACGTCGTTCTCCGCGACGATGAGCAGGTTCCCCAGCGGCTTGTCGTTGTTCAGCCCGGGCCCGGGCGTCATCAGGTCGAGATCGCCCGGCGAGGGGTTTCCCGAATCGAAAATGATCACCTTGTCCGGATGACCGGGGAACTTGTTGACCGCGGAGATGTGCAGCCCGAGGCTCGCGTACTGCTCGGCGACCGTCGCGCCGGCCGGGAGCGGGTCTCCGTCCGCGGTGAAATTGAAGTTGAGCGCCTCGCACGGAATCGCTCCGAGCACGAGCGGCTTGGCGGGCGACAACGACAGGAAGCCGTCCTGCGTCACCACGATCGCCTTGAAGTGCATCGGGATGGGCCCGAACTGCATCATCGTCTGCTTGTGCGCCTGCATCTCGATGACGAGCTCGTCCCCGATCAGCATCTGCGCCTTGAAGACGGAGGCCTGGTTCAGGTCGAAATCGCCCGGCGCGTTGCACGGATGTCCGACGAGAACCACCGCCTTACCGACGGCGTTCTGGACGTGCGCGCGGTACCGGATCGCGTTCGGCCCGATCTCGTACGTCAGCGTCAGGCCCGGATCGGGCGCCGGCGCCATGGGCCGGGAGAGCGCAACTGGCGTCGCCAGAGCCAGGGCCGTCAGGGTCAAGAGCGTTGTCCTCATGTGACTGGATCTCCTCGATTGTCCTTCCCGAAAATTGCGCGAGCCGGCCGACCCGGAGCGATGGGCACCCGCAGAGGCAACCGCCGTGCCGCAACGGCCGAATCCCCGCGTGGCGGCCGCGCGTGCCGTGATTTCGGCACCCGCCATTCGCGCCGTGCCACCGCTGCCGCGGGCGGCGCCGACGGCGAAAGGGGCTTTCTACATTCGGCGAGCGTCGTCCCCGGCCGCCCGCCGCTGGCGGCGGCGTGACGACGAGCGGTCGACGCTCCCGCCGAGAGCAGCGCGATGCGCGCGGGCGTGAGCGCGCGCGCCGCCCGACTAGAAGGCGGCCGACTGGAAGGCGGCCGGCCGCTCAGCCGGATCGGCCAGTCAGGGAGCTCCGCGGGCGCGGCCGGCGCCTCCCTCGGCCTCCCGCTCGAGCTGTCCCGCCTCCTCCTCGGTGTCGACGTCCTCCGCGAGGCTCACCTGATCGACGATCGGGAAGCCGATGCCGACGGGGTGCGGCGCGTGGGTGCGCAGGAAGATGCGTCCGACGAGCCGCTCGAGCTCGACCGACGCGATCGAGCCGCGGCGCAGGGCGCGTGCGAGCGCGAGGCCGCTCGTCACGACGGTCACCGTCCGGCTCGGCAGGCGCAGCGCCGCGAGCAGCCGGACGTCCTGGGCGAGGAGCGAGAGCAGCACCGTGCGCAGCAGGGCGGCGCGGCGCACGCCGACCGAGCGGTTGCGCGAGCGGTACGACGCGTCGAACAAGCGGTAGAGCAGCGGCAGTCGCAAGGCCGCGGGATCGAAGACGGCGAGGTGCCCGGGCAGGATGCGCACGGCCTCGGCCGCGCCGCTGGGCACGACGCGGTAGACCGGCTTCCACGCGAACGCGCCGAGCTCGGCCGGGTCCTCCGGCACGCGCACGAAAGGCAGCCACAGAGCGCGCGCCCCGTCGCGCTCGTAGCGCGACCGCAGCTCCGCGAGCTCGTCGGCGCTCGGCAGCACGTCGCACGCGATCACCGCCAGCGGCCCACCGCCCGCGGCGACGTGCGCCTCGATCGCGGCGCGCAGGTTCGCGCCGACGCTCCCGTCGGTGTCGATGACGCGCGCTTCGAGCCCGAGCGGCTCGACCACGCGCGCGGGCCCCGCGACCGACAGCGGGCCGAAACCACCCGCCGCCGCAAGTCGCTCGGCGAGCAGCTCGAGCAGCGCTCTGCCGCCGACGCGGATCGTGGCACCCTTGTACGCAGCGAGCGGGTGCAGCCCCGCGCCGCTCGCGGGCAGCGTGCTCGGCGCGAGGTCGCTGCCGGCGAGGATCGTGACCGGGATGGAGCGCATCGGAGCGTCGGTTCGCGCGCGTCCCGTTCCCGGCGTCTGTCAGCCCGAGCTCGCCGACGCGTCGGCCGCCGCGCGCGTCGCCGGCCGCAGCTCGACGAGCGGCTCGTCACCGGAGAGCAGCTCGAGCCGACCGTCGCGCACGCGCGCGCGATCGACGCGCTCGAGCGCGCCGAGGAAGCGACGCTCGAGCTCCATCCGTTCCGGCGAACCCGCCATGCGCGTCGCACCGATCGCGGAGAAGACCAGAGCGCCGTCGTCGCCGCCGAGCTGGTCGCCACGGCTGAACGACGCGAACCAGCGGTTGACGCCGGCGCCGCCGCCGGCACGCCCGTCCGCCGACAGCCGGAGCGAGACGTCGGCGTCCGTCGGGACGCGCTCGCTCTCGACGGCGACGACCGACCAGGCCGTCCCGATCAGCGCCGGCTCCGGCACGTCGGGCGCCGCGGGGGCGGTCGACGCGCACGCCGCGCCGAGCGACAGGAAGAGGAAGACGACGAGGGCCAAGGGGAGCAGGTGCGGCATGGGCCCGCATTGGACCCGAATCGGCGGCGCGCGTCGACGTGCCTTCAGTCGCCCGAGGCCGTGTGCAGGCGCAGCAGCGCCTCTTCCAGGCGCGTCCGTGCCGCGACGTTGGGAGCGCCGGCGGCGAGGGCGCGCTCGACCGCCGCGGCGAGCAGCCGGGAGGCTCCGTGCTCGGGCGCCCGTCGCTCGAGGTCGAGCGCGGTCTGCACCGCGCGCCCGACGACGTAGTCGTTCCGGCCCCGGTCGACGTCGATCGCCGCCCCCAGCGTGTCGAGCGCCTTCGCCGGCGAGAGCATCGACGGTTCGATTGCGTAGGCCTCGTCGCACGCGCGGCACGAGCCGAGCTGCGCGCCCGCGTACAAGTGCGCGAGGTTCAACGCCGAGCGCACGCAACTGGGGTCGAGCTCCAGGGAGCGCCGGTACGCCCGCTCGGCGCCGGCGAGCTCGTGCGCGCTGTCGCAGGACCAGGCCAGCGCGAACCAGAGGCTCGCGTCGTCGGGCTCGCGCTCGAGCCGCGCCGCGAGCTCCGCGCGGACCGCCGCGCCGTCGGGCGCGAGCGCGAGCAGGCGCGGGAGCTCCACCAAGAAGTCGACGCCGGCCGCCGCGTGCAAGCGCGCCGCCTGCGCCGCCTCGGCCACGCCCTCCGCGACGCGCGCGCGACGCAGCAGGCTGCGCGCGCGCTCCGCGTGCAACGGACCCGACTCCGGCGCGAGAGCGATCGCGCCGAGCAACGCCGCATCGGTCCCGTCGGCGTCGCCGGCGCGCTCGCGCGCCAGAGCCTCGAGGCAACCCAGCGCGGCGCAGCGGGGGAACTCAAGGCGCGCCGCGCTCGACGCAGCCACGGCGAGCGCCGGATCCTGCGCGAGCGCCGACGACGCGCGCACCTGGAGCGCGGCGAGCGACGCGAGATCGCGATGCCGCAGCCGCGCGTCCCGGGCGGCTTGCGCGCCACGTTGCGCGTCGCCGTCGGCGAGCGCGGCCACGGCCGCACCGACGTCCGAGCCGCTCGGCGTCTCGCCGCGGAGCACCAGATCGAGGGCGGCGGCCACCGGATGGCTGGGGTCCGCCGCCAGGCCGGCCGCGATCTCGTGGCGTGCGACGTCGTCGCTGCCGAGGAACCACGCCGTCAGCGCGTGATCGGTCCGCCGCTCGGCCTCCGCGCGCGCGAGAGCGGCGCTCCGCCGTCCTGCGGCGTCGGCGAACGCCAGCGCTCCGCCGACCGCCAAGACGATCGCCGCGAGGACCGCGCCGGCCGCGGCGAGCCGAGCCGGTCTCGCTCGGACCCGATCGAGGCAGCGCTGCGCCCAGGACGGCGGGCGCGCGCGCACCGGCAGGCGCGCGAGCCAGCGCTCGAGGTCCCCGGCGAGTAGCTCGGCGCTCTCGATGCGGCGTTCCGGCCGCCACGCGAGAGAGGCGCGGAGAACGCGCTCCAGCCGCTCGTCGACGCCGGCGGGTCGGCGCGGGTAGCGCACCTCGTTCCAGGCCGCAGCGTACAGGAGCGCGCTCGACGAGGACTGCTCGCGCGCCGGCACGCCGTACAACAGCTCGTAGAGGACGAGCCCCAGCGCGTACACGTCCGCGCGGCGGTCCGTCGGCACGCCGCGCGCTTGCTCGGGCGCCATGTAGCGTGGAGTGCCGAGCAAGGCGCCGGTCGCGGTCAACGTCGCTTCGCCCTCGGCGGCGACGAGGCCGAAGTCGAGCAGCACGGGACGGTCGTCGCGCGCCAGCACGACGTTCTGCGGCTTGATGTCGCGGTGCAGCACGCCCGCCGCATGGGCGGCCGCGACCGCCCGCGCGAGGTCGCGCACGATGCGAGCGGCGCGCTCCGGCGCCACGGGGACTTCGGTGCGCGAGAGCGCCTCGCCGTCGACCAGGTCCATGACCAGGTACGGACAGCCTGCCTCGATGCCGGAGTCGCGGACACGGACGATGCCGGGATGGTCGATTCGCGCCAGCGAGCGCGCCTCGCGCTCGAATCGCTCGCGGGCCCGCGCGCCGAGGCTCCAAGCGGGACTCCACAGCTTGAGGGCGTATCTCGCTGCGTCGCGCTCGACTGCGTACACGACTCCCATCGCGCCGCGGCCGAGCTCGCTCTCGACGCGGTAGGGACCGACCGCGTCGGGCCGGGGCTCGCCGGCGCGCGCGAGGAGCTCGGCGACCTCGAGCGTGCGCCGGATCGCGGCGAGCACGCGGCTGCGCTCGGCTCCGAGGTCTGCGACGAACTCCTCGGGAGTGAGCGCGGGACGCCCTTCGCGCAGATCGAGGTAGCGGGCGACGCGCTCCTCGACGTCCTGGCTCACGAACGCTCCTGCGGCGCGATCATGCCGCCCAGACGCGCGAGCGCGCGGTTGTAGAGCTTCGACGCGGCCTCGGGCGTCCTGCCCACGAGGCTCGCCGTCTCGACGTTCGACAAGCCCTCGACAGCGCGCAGGATCACGACCTCGCGCATGTCGGCCGGGAGCCGGTCGAGAGCGAGCTCGAGCCGGCCGAAACGGTCGGACTCGAAGTAGTCGACGTCCTCGCCGGCGTCGAGCGCGTCCAGGCGCGAGCCCGCGCTCTCCACGCGGCCGCGCAGGCCCGCGTCGTGGTAGTCGGCGCGCGCGCGGATCTTGTTCTCGACGCACGCGTGCAGCCAGTGCCGCAGGGAGCCCGGACCGCGCGGCTCGAATTGCTCGAGATCGCGCAGCGCGTCCTCGAAGACGCTCTGGAGCACGTCCTCCGACTGGAGGCACGACCGCAGTCGCGGCCCCAGCCGAGCGCGCACGGTGAAGAGCAGAGCGTCGTGGTAGCGGCGGTAGAGCCCGTCCCATGCCGCGCGGTCGCCCGCGTGGATGCGCCGCACGAGCTCGGTCGAGAGCTCCGGCTGCGCGTCGGGGGAGTCGTCTGCCATCGGTCCCAGGATAGCCGCGCGGATTTCTCGCGCTTTCGTGTCCCGAGCGGAGGTCCGCTGCTCCTGGACGGGTCATCGCCTCGTCCGGGCGCCGCCGCGCGCCCCAGATCCCAGGAGAACCGTCATGAGAGCGCTGTTGACCGCCACCCTCGCCGCGCTGATCGCCGGTCCCGCCGTCGCGGCGGGCACGTTCACCGTCCACCCCGTCCCCGGCTCGGGGGACTTCACGAGCGTCCTCGACGCGCTCGTCTCGCCGCTGGTCGCCGACGGCGACACGGTGCTCGTCCACGCGGGCACGTACGTCGGGACGCACGTGGTCGCGAAGGCGATCCTGCTCGCGTCCGTCGACGGACCGGGCTTCACGGTGCTCGACGCCGGCGGGGGGGGCACGACCCTGAAGATCGAGGCGGGAGCCACCGTGCAAGGGTTCGAGATCACCGGCGCCGGAGGGTTCGTCTCGTTCGGCGGCGTGCACGTGACGAGCGCGGACCGCGCCACGGTGCGCGGCTGCCGCATCGTCGACAACCATCCGATCGGCGACGTCGGCATCCCCGTGGGCGGGATCGGCGTCGACGCGTTCGCGTCGGCACTGCTCGCCGACAACGTCGTCGAGGGGAACACGTCTCTCTCGGTGGGCGGCGTGCTGACCGGTCCGTTCGCGGAGGTCGACCTCGTCGGCAACCGGATCTTCGGCAACGGCGGGTCGGGGACGACGACGGGCGGCGTGCTGTTCGGCGCGAGCGGCCGGCTCGTCAACAACCAGATCACCGGCAACGCCGGCAGCGGCATCGGGGGCCTCTACCTGTCGGGCGGGCTGGGTCCCGCACCCGAAGGAGCCGTCACGCAGGTCGTTTCCTGCACGATCGCGGGGAACCACGGGGCGTTCCCCGGCGGCGGCGTCGGGGGCGTTCTACTCGACGCGGGGGGAGCCGTGACGATCGTCGACACCATCGTCGCCGACAACATCGGCTCGCCGGGAGTCGACCTGTACACGCTCGCCGACTTCTGGACGAAGGGCACGCTCGCGCTCTCCTCGAGCCACGTCAAGGTGCAGGCGCCGGACATCCCGCCGGGTTTCGACATGGTGCCTGCCTTCCTTCCCGCGGGGTTCGTCGCGCCGCTGCCGGCCTTCTTCGCCCCGACGATCGCCGGCGACTACCATCTCGCGCTGGGGTCGGCGAACGTCGACGCGGGCGACGCGGGGGCGTTCCCGCTCGACGTCGCCGCCGGAGACCTCGACGGTGTGCTGCGCGTGCTGGGGAGCGACATCGACGTCGGCGCCTACGAGCTCGGGACGAGCTGCGACGCTCCGCTCTACTACGGCCTGGGCAAGATCGCCTCCTCCGGCGAGCGCCCCTACCTGATCGCGCTCGGCGAGCCAGCGGTGTCGGGGAGCGGCTTGGCGTTCGAGCTCCGCGACGCGACTCTGCTCTCGGCCTGCGTCCTCATCCACGGCGCCGCGCCCGGCTTCGAGCCATTCCTCGGCGGGACGCTGTGGATCGCTCCCGACGCCGCGTTCCGCCCGTCGGTGACCGACCGGCACGGGACGGCTCGCTTCGCTCCGCCGCTCGTTCCCGCTCTCGCCGGCACGACGCGGACGTTCCAGGTGCTGTTCCGCGACGCCGCGCACCTCGACGGGACCGGCGTCGGTCTGTCGAACGCGGTGTCGGTCACGTACTGCCCGTGAGCTGCCCGTGAGAGCCCGGGGAACGTCCGCGCGACGCGCGGGGTCGGCTCGCAGCCGGCCCCGCGCGTCGGCGCGCCTCGACGGCCCGCAGCGGAGGCTCAGGGCGTCGTCGACTCGATCGCGTTCGATCCGACCAGGAGCTGCGGGCCGGCCGCGTCGACCGACCAGCTCTGGACCCAAAGGGTCATCCCCGCCGCGAACGCGGGAGGCACGACCGCGGACGTCGACGCCGCGCCGCCGGTGCCCGCCACGACGTAGAGCAGCTGATCGAGCGCGGGGACGAGCGTGTCGCCGAACAGCGGGACGTCGAGCCGCGAGAGCCCGAGCACGAACGCGCCGAACGCGCTCGGGGGTGCGCCGGCGAGCGACCACGTGACGGTTCCGCCGGGCACGAGCTCGCCCTGGCCGACCAGCGCGGGCGCGCCAGGCGCCGCGCCGCCCGCCGCCTGCCACGGCGACTCGTGGCGCAACCGCACGCGCAGCGTCGCGTACGGCGCGTCGGGCAGGTACTCGTCGTACGCGAACAGCGTCGCGCCGTCCGCTCCCGCGACCGCGGGCGACAGCTCGGTGTCGACGCCCGCCGCGAGCGGGAAGCCGCCGCCGCCGTCGAGCACGACGCCCGTCGCGTCGACCCGCGCCGCGTACACGTCGGTGCGGTAGTCCCACAGCCCGATCTGTGCGCGGTAGTCCTGCCACGCGACGGCGTACTCCTCGCCGTTCCACGCGACCGACGGCAAGGCGGGCAACGCGGGCAACGGCGCTACCGCGAACGGCGCCTGCAGCGTGCCGTCGGCCTGCACGAGCCGGCCCGCGAGCCCCTGGAAGTCGTCCTGCCAGACGAGCAGCGCCGTGTCGCCCTGCGACGCGACGGCCGGACGCGCCGCTCCGCCGAAGCCGGCCGCGCCGTCGACGAGGAAGTCGCCGCTCGTGCTCCCGTCGGCCGCGACGAGCGCGGCGCGCGCGACCGAGTTGGGGTTGTCGTGCGTGAAGTTGCGCTGCCACGTGACGATCCAGCCGTCGCCGAGCGGCGCGACCTCGGGGTAGCGAGCGAAGCTCCCGCCGAGCTGCACACGCGGGCCGACGAGCGCGCCGTCCGTCGCGACGCGCTGCGCGTACGGGTTGCGCTGGTGCTCGCCCACCGGCGCGTCGGTCGCGGCGACGAGGAACGTGGAGCCGCGCGCGCCGACCGCTGCGTAGCGACCGATCATCACCGGGAACGGCCCCGGGTCGAGCACCGTGCCGTCGGGAGCGACGCGCATGCCGAGCACGACGGCCGAGTCGTCCCACACGACGAGGTACACCTCGCCGTTCCACGCGACCGCGGGGTCGCGGAACGTGGGCGCGACCGAGAGCGAGGTCGGCGCGGCGTCGATCGACGCGCCGAAAGGGTCGACGCGCTGAACGGAGATCGAGATGCCGTTCGGCAGCTCGCGCGCGAATGCGACGAGCGCCTGCGCCGGGCCGACGGCGATCGCCGGGCTGCTCTGGCGCGGAGCCGAGAGCGACACGGTCGCGGGCGTCGTCGCGACGAGCGCATCGCTCACCGCGGCGGAGCGGATCTCGCCCGGCCAGGGCTGCGTCAGGTTGGTGCGCTCGAAGACGGCGATGACGCCGCCCGCTCCTGCGGCGAGGACGACGCGTCCGTCTGCGGCCGCCGGGCCGAACGGGAGCACGCTCGCCCCACCGGGGAGCAGCGAGAGGTCCGGCCGGATGCGCGCGACGCGGTAGACGTCCTGCGTCGTCGTGTCGCGGTAGACGACGTGCCACAGGTTGCCGGTCCACGCGACGTCCGGTTGCCAGTTGTACTCGAAGTTGCTCAGCGTCGTGACCTGCAGGACGGACGCGAGCGCGCCGCTCGCGCCCACGACGCGCCGCGCGCGCACGTTGCTCCCGAAGTCCGCGTTCTGCCACGCGACGAGGAAGTCCTGGCCGTCGGTCGCGACGCGCGGGAACCCGCTGCTGCCGCTGCCGATCGCGATCTTCCCGCCGAGCGGCGCGAGGCTCGTGTCGAAGCGCTGGCCGCTCACGCTCCCCGACGACCAGACGAGGAGGAAGCGGCCGCTCGCGTACGCGAGGTCGGGCCGTCCGATCGCGGTGCCGACGTCGGCGATCTGCGTCCCGCCCGGATTCGTCACGGTCCCGTCGGCGGCGACGCGGACTGCGACGATCGCGGACGGGCTCGTCGTCGAGCCCTGAGCGACGACGATCCAGCCCGCGCCGTCGCTCGCGACGGCCATCGTCGCGCCGACGGTCTCGAGGTCGTCCTTGATCACGATCGGCGCGACATCGAGCAGCGAGCCGTCGGCCGCGACGCGCGCGCCGACGAGCCGGCGGAAGAACGAGGACGTGCCGAACGGCTGCTGGTTCTCCCAGACGACGAGCCACGCGGAGCCGTTCCACGCGGCCTTCGGGAAGCTCTTGTCGCCGACCTCGGGCGGCATCCGCAGCGCGACGGGATCGAGCGGCTGGCCCGCCGCGTCGATGCGGATCGCGTACACGTCGGGGCCGCCCTGGTTCGCGAGCGGGCTGTTGAGCTCGGCCCGGTGGTCGACCCAGACCGCGAGCGCGCCCGGACCGCCGGCGGCGACGTCGGGGTGCTCCTGGACGCCGCCCGCCTCGGCGGGGGCGAGGTCGCCGGCGAGCGACGTCGGCGGTCCGAGAACCGGGGACTGGAACGCCGCGACCGGGCCTGCGGCGACGAAGAGAGCGAGCAAGGGAAGAGTTTTCATGTGTCGACACCGGTGGGTCGAGGAGGAGCTTGCAAGGGGTCGACGAGGAGCCGCGGGGGCCATGCCAACTCGCGTGCCGCCGCTCCGCAGGCCCTTCCCGGGGCCCCGCGCACGCTTCTTCCCGGCGCGCGTCCGGAAGCCGGACGCGCCGGTCCAGGGGCTGGACGAACGCGAATTCGCACGACTTTCACGTCCTGGACGGAGCTTGCACGCCCGATGAGGTCTATGCTCACTCGCTCGAATCGGTCGCCACTCGCGCGGCCAGGCGCACAGCAGGGTCCCCCCGGATCGCGCCGTTTTACCTTCCCGATCGTTCCCGTCGCTGTTGTCCGGGTCCCGATCCCTGGCGTCCGCTCGCACTCGCAACGTTGCACGTCGCAGTCTGCACGTAGCAATGTGTGCGACCGCGCCGGCGCCGAAAGAGACCCGAACCATTTCCCGACGTCAATCCGTCGGACGTCCGACGTCCGGCTTCGATCGTTTCGAACTCCGTCCCGAGCTCCAGCTCGCCGTCCGCGAGGCCGGCTTCACCACGCCGCGCCCGGTCCAGGAGCGCGCTCTTCCCCCTGCGCTCGAAGGGCGCGACGTGCTCGGCCTCGCGCAGACCGGCACCGGCAAGACGGCGGCGTTCGCGCTGCCGATCCTCCAGCGCCTCGCCGGCCAGCGCGGCCCCGGGCCCCGTGCGTTGATCGTCTGCCCGACGCGCGAGCTCGCCGCGCAGGTCCATGCCGAGATCGAGCGGCTCGGCGCGCACGTGCCCGTCACCGCCGCCGTCGTGTTCGGCGGCGTGCCGCTCGCGCGCCAGGAGCGCGCGCTCCAGCGCCGGCCCGACATCGTCGTCGCGTGCCCCGGCCGCCTGCTCGATCTCGTCGGCCGCAAGTCGCTGCGCCTCGACCGCGTCGAGGTGCTCGTGCTCGACGAGGCCGACCACATGTTCGACATGGGCTTCTTGCCCGACGTGCGGCGCATCCTGCGCGAGCTCCCGTCGCGGCGCCAGAACCTGATGTACTCCGCGACGATGCCGCGCGAGATCCGCTCGCTCGCGGATACGGTGCTGCGCGATCCCGTCGTCGTCGAGTGCTCGCACTCGCGGCCGGCGGAGACGGTGTCGCACGCTCTCTATCCGCTCGACGAGGGCGAGAAAGTCGGCGTGCTCGAGCGCCTGCTCGAGGGCGATGACTTCCGCTCCGCGATCGTCTTCCTGCGCACGAAGCGGCGCGCCAAGCGGCTCGCGCAGCGTCTCGAGGACCGCGGCCACCGCGCCGCGGCGCTGCAGGGGAACATGTCGCAGGCCAAGCGCGAGCAGGCGCTGCGTGGGTTCCGCGAGGGCCGCTACACCGTGCTCGTCGCGACGGACATCGCGGCGCGCGGCCTCGACGTCGCCGGCGTCTCGCACGTCGTCAACTTCGACGTGCCGACCACCGCGGACGCGTACACGCACCGCATCGGTCGCACCGGGCGCTCCGAGTGCACCGGCACGGCGTTCACGTTCGTCACCGGCGCCGACGCCGCGGTCGTGCGCGCCATCGAGCGCACGATGGGCGGGCCGATCGAGCGACTCCGCGTCGCGGACCTCGGCAAGATCGAGCGCGCGTCGCTGACCGGCGGAGGACGGACGCAGCGCTCGCCGGCGGCGTCGTCCTACGCGCCCGCCGGGCGCGCGCGCGGTCCCGCGCGACGCGGCCCCGCCGCGCGCCCGGCGAACGGCCCGCGCTCCAAGCCCAAGGCCAGGTCGCCCAAGGCCAAGCCCGCGCCCGCGACGGCTGCGGTGCGCGAGCGCGCGCCGAGCGCGCCGGCCGCCCCGTTCGGCGTGGGCGTGTTCGAGGAGGGCGCTCCGACGCGGCGCGCTCAGCATCCGAGCGGCGAGAGCGAATCGCGCCCGCGGCGCCGCCGTCGGCGGCGGCGCGTGAGCGCCTGACGCTCGGCTCCTCGTGATGCGAGCGGGCGGCGCCCGGGGAATCCCCGAGCGCCGCCCGCTCACGTTCCTGCTCCGACGTGCCTCTTCCGACGTGACGTCGGACCTGACGTCGGACGTGCGTCCTACCAGCGGCGACCGCCTCCGCCTCCGCCCCCGCCACCTCCGCCGCCGCCTCCGCCACCACCACCACCGCCGAAGCCGCCGCCGCGCTTCTCGCGCTCCTTGGCTTCATTGACCTTGATGGCGCGGCCGTCGATGTCGGCGCCGTCGAAGGCGTCGATGCACGCTTGCGCATCGGCGTCGCTGCCCATCTCGACGAACGCGAAGCCGCGCGGACGGCCCGTGTCCCGGTCGGTGACGATGTGGACTTCCTTGACGGTGCGCCCGTCTTGCTCGAAAGCGAGCCGAAGCGTGTCTTCGGTCGTCTCCCAGCTCAGGTTGCCGACGTAGAGTCGCTTGCCCATGTGTTCGATCCTCGTGATCTGATCATGGTCAGGGAATGCTCAGGCTGTTACCGACGATCGGTCACGCGGAACGAAGCATGCGGTTCGGGCGCGAGCGGAAAGTGAGCGTCCGCGGGATCGCGGCCGTCTCGCGCCTCATCATCGGTGCCCCCGGTCGGCCGGCGCGAGAAATCTCGTGGACTTTTTTCCGCGTGCCGGTCTGTCCCACGCCCTCCGTCCTACGGTGAAGCCATGAGCAGCCACAACGGCGATCTCTCGTTCCTCGACGGCGTGAACCGACTCGTCGACCGCGCCGTGGCCGCGGTCGGCATCGACGACGACCTCGCCGAGCACATCAAGCAGGTCAAGTCGGTCTATCAAGTCCGTTTCCCCGTCGAGATCCGCGGGAGGCTGCGCACGTTCACCGGATGGCGCGCGGTGCACAGCGAGCACCGGCTCCCTTCCAAGGGCGGCATCCGCTATGCGCCGGTCGTCGACCAGCAGGAGGTCGAGGCGCTCGCCGCGCTCATGACGTACAAGTGCGCGCTCGTCGACGTCCCGTTCGGCGGAGCCAAGGGCGGCGTGCGGCTGGACCGGCGCGAGTACGAGGTCGACGAGCTCGAGCAGATCACGCGCCGCTTCACGCGCGAGCTCGCGCGCAAGGGCTTCATCAGCCCGAGCCTCAACGTGCCCGCGCCCGACATGGGGACGGGGCCGCGCGAGATGGCGTGGATGGCGGACGAGTACCGCGCGCTGCACCCCGAGGACATCAACGCGATCGCGTGCGTGACGGGCAAGCCGGTCACGCAGGGCGGCATCCCCGGCCGCGTCGAGGCGACGGGACGCGGCGTCCAGTACGGACTGCAGCAGCTCTTCTCGTTCCCCGAGGACGTGCGGCGGCTCGGCCTCTCGGGCACGCTCGATGGCAAGCGCGTCGTCGTGCAAGGGCTCGGCAACGTCGGCTACCACGCGGCGCACTTCCTCCAGCGCGAGGACGGCGCGCGCATCGTCGCCGTCGTCGAGCGCGACGGCGCGGTCGTGTCGGACGCGGGGCTCTCGATCGAGGACCTCGGCGCGTACATGGCGTCGCACGGCGGCGTGAAGGGCTTCCCCGACGCCGACTTCGTCGCGGACGGCGCGACGGTGCTCGAGCACGACTGCGACGTGCTCCTGCCCGCGGCGCTCGAGGGTCAGATCACGTCCGAGAACGCCCCGCGCATCCGCGCGAAGCTCGTCGCCGAAGGAGCGAACGGCCCCGTCACGTTCGAGGCGGACGAGATCCTGCGCGCGCGCGGCATCGTCGTGCTCCCCGACTTCTATCTGAACGCGGGCGGCGTCACGGTCTCGTACTTCGAGTGGATCAAGAACCTCTCGCACATCCGTTTCGGCCGCATGCAGCGCCGCCTGGACGAGCGGCGCAACCAGCAGATCCTCGAGCTGATCCAACACTGCACCGGCTGCGAGATCCCGCCCGCTCTCGCCGAGAGTTTCGCGTCGGCCGCGGGCGAGCTCGACCTCGTGCGCTCCGGCCTGCACGGCACGATGCGCAACGCCTACGTCGAGATGCGCGAGCTGTGGCACGACGTCGAGGCGATCGACGACCTGCGCACGGCGGGCTTCGCAGTCGCGCTGCGCAAGATCGCGCGCAGCTACCGCGAGAGCGGGATCTAGGTTTCGGCGCGATCGACGTCGAGCAACTCCCGCAACTCGTCCCGATGCGCGCTGAAGCCGGCGACCTCGGCGAGACGGGCGACGGCGGGAGGCAGCCGCTCGCCGAGCTCCTCGATGTGCTTCGAGTAGCGCGCGTCCGCCGCACGCCGCTCGTCCTCCGCGAGCTCGGCCTCGGCCCAGGCGCGCGTGAAGAACTTCAGCGCTCCGCGGCGCACAGCGCGACGGCGGACAGGCGCAGCGTCCCGTCGAAGTCGCGCGGCTCGATGCGCACGCGCACGAACCCGTCGCGCGCGGCTCCGGCGGGGACTTGCGCCGTGGCCCACGCGCCGGGCGCCGCGGCGCTGACGAGCTCCGTCGCGAGCTCGTCGGCGAAGACGAGGAGCGCCACCTGCGCGCTCGGCTCGTCCGGCACGAGCCAGCGCAGCTCGAGCGGGCCCGCGCCCGCGGCCGCCGCGAGCTCGACCTCGAGCCCCTCGCGCCCGACGGCGCGCCAGTTGAGCCCGCCGGTCACGCCGTCGCCGCGCAGCACGCGCACGTCGAGCACGTCCGCCGACGGCGCGTCGTAGCCGGTCCAGCTCCCCGCGGCCATCGTCTGCGGATCGAAGAAGCGCACACGGTAGGTGTCGATCCCGCCGATCGAGCGGCGCAGCGCGGCGAGCGGCACGACGATCTCCACACGCTCGCCCGGGCCGACCTCGAGCTCGGGGCCGAACACGGGATCGGTGCGCGGCCGCACCGCGAACGGCAGGTCGTGCGCGAGAGCGACCGTCACGCTCTCCGCTCCCGGCTGCACGACGCGCGGCCCTTCGACGCGCAACCGGAACCCTCCCGGCGGGGTGGGCCCGAACGGCTCGACGCGGACGCGGCGCGGCGCGTCGCCGGTCAGCGAGATCGGGAGCCCCGCCCGCAGGGCGGCCCCGAGCACGAGTCGCGTCGGGTGCTCGTCCGCCGTGAGCGCGTACCAGTGGTCGCCTTCGACCGAGAACCACTCGGGGTCCTCGTTGAGCCGCGGGAGGTTCATCGGCATGCGCAGCCAGCGGCGGTGGCGCGCGTGGTCGAAGCTCCACCGGCCGTGGTACGGCCGCTCCGCGTCGAGCCAGACGTGCAGCGCGCCGTCCTCGAGCGCCGCGCCCAGCAGCACGTCGTCGCGCCGCGGCTCGAGCGTCGTGCCGCCCTCGAGCCAACGCCCGACGAGCCGCGCCGTGCGCAGGGCGTTGCCGTCGGCGTAGCCGCCGGTGACGAGCCCGTTCGGGCGCTGCAAGGCGAGCAGCTTCGGCGTCGTCCGGCGCACCCAGCGCTCGGCGTCGGGCGAGGGGAGACGGTGCATCAGGAGTACGGCGCTCTCGATCGCGTCGGCGTACGAGTCGGGGTCCGGCCACGTGTCGTAGGTCCCGCCGACGAGGGCCGCGAGGCCGCGCTCGACGAGCGGCGTCCAGTCGGTGCCCTCGCCGAACCGGGACCAGGCGAGGAACGCGAGCAGCACGTAACCGAACGTGTCGGGCGTGCGCGCGTCGATCACGTCGCCGGTCCGCGCGTCGATGCGTGCGACGAGCGTGCCGTCGTCCTTGACCGCGTGCTCGGCGATGCGCGCGAAGACGTCGTGGAGGTAGCGCTGCAGATGGCGGCAGAGCACGGGGTCGGCCTCGCGCAGCACGAGCGCAGCCTCGACGAGCCCGCCGAGGATCTCGTTGCCGTGGTCGTGGAGCGCGAGGAACGGCTCGATCGGCTGGCGCCGCTCGAAGTCGTAGCGGTCGCAGGGCAGCCCACCCGTCGACTGCGCGACCGTCTCGACGTACGCGCGCACCGTGCGCGCGATCCGCGGGACGTGCACGTCGTCGCCGGTGAAATGCCACACGCGCGAAAGCACCTGCAGGATCTCGCCGTTGACCTCGGCGTCCTGCGACACGATGTGCCCCGGCGGGGCCGGCGCGCCGCGCACCAGGGCGAGGTCGCGCGCGAGCGTCACGAGCCGGTCGGACCACGGGCTCGGCCCCAGCGCCTCGAGCAGGGGGAGCAGCCCGTCCTTCGCGTACTCCGACGCGCCGAACAGGACGCGCTCGCGCCGCGGCACGTCCTGGTAGAACTCGAGGTCCGCGAGGTCGAGCGCGTCGGGGTAGCTCTCGAGGCGCGTCGTCAACGCGAGCTCGGTCGCGAGCATCTGCCGCATCGCGCCCCGCTGCCGCTCGCTTCCCGCCCAGTCCGCCGCGATCACGAGCCACGCGTACAGGTCCGCCGCGGCGTTCTCCGGCGTCCAAGCGAAGCTCTCGCGCGTCTCGGGGAACAGGCCGGTCAGCGGCTCGACGCGCTCCGACCATCCGGCGAGGAGCTTTTGGCTGAAGCGCACGCACTCGCGCGCGAGGGCCGCGTGCTCTTGCGCCCGCGACCACACGTCGGCGGCGCCCTCCTGCGCGCTGTCCTGCGCGCCACGGGGCGCGGCGGCGAGCGGGGCGAGCGCGAGAACGGCGAGCATCGGGTGGGAACGCATGCCAGGATGCTGCGCCCTGAGCCGGGAACCCACCACCCCGGAAGGGTGAGATCCGCGATCGTTTCGGAGGAGAACATGCTGAAGGACTTCAAAGAGTTCGCAGTCAAGGGCAACGTCGTCGACATGGCGGTCGGCATCATCATCGGCGCCGCGTTCACGACGGTCGTCAAGTCGCTCGTCGACGACGTGATCATGCCGCCGCTCGGGGCCCTCACCGGCGGCCTCGACTTCGGCGACAAGTTCTTCGTCCTGCGCACCGACGCGCCGGGCCCCTTCGCCACCGTCGCCGAGGCGAAGGCGGCCGGCGCAGTCGTCCTGACGTACGGCAACTTCTTCAACGCGATCGTCGCGTTCCTGCTCGTCAGCCTCGTGCTCTTCTTCGTCGTGCGCTGGACGAATCGCCTGCGCCGCCCGGACACGCCTTCCGCTCCGACGACGAAGCCGTGCCCGTATTGCAAGTCGTTGATCGACCTCGCCGCGACGCGGTGCGCGCACTGCACGTCGGCGCTCGAGGCGGCCGCGGGAGCGTGAGCGGGGCGGCGCGCGTCCGCGAGAGCCTCTCCCCCCGACGAGCACCGCCCGGCGGCGCTTAGAGCTCGTTCGAAGCAGCGACTTCGAATCGGCTCTCGACGCGCAGCGAGAGACCCCCTTATCCTTGGGTACGGCCTTCGCTTCCCCACCCAACCAGGCTCCCCATGCTCTCGACCGCGTCCATCCTCGCGGTGGTGGCCGTCGTGCCGTCGCTCGGTGCGATCGTTCACGACGACGACCCGAAGATCCTCGACCGGATGCCGGCCTATCGAGGCCTGGGGTACCAGGCCCAGTGGGCGCGCGTGCTGCCGCCGTCGATCGGCGGTGACAACCTCCCGAGCTCGCTGCCGGGCGGGGGCTTCGCGGGGCAGGGCATCAGCCTGAGGAGCTGGCTCCCCGTCGGCGAGTTCGGCGGCGAGCACGTCTCCGCGAACGACTGCTGGGGGTACACCGCGCCTTCGGGACGGGAGTACGCGTTGCTGGGGCTCTCCCACGGGCTCGCGTTCGTCGAGGTCAGCGTCCCCGACGCGCCCGCGATCGTCGACGTGAAGAGCGGGCCGCCCAGCTTGTGGCGCGACGTCAAGGTCTACCAGGACCACGTCTACGCGGTGAGCGAGGGCGGCGGCGGGATCCAGGTGTTCGACGTCGCGCAGATCGACGCGGGCATCGTCGTCGCCGTCGGCTCGTTCCACGGCATTCCGACGACCACGGCGAGCCACAACGTCGCGATCGACGAGCAGAGCGGCTTCCTCTATCGCTGCGGCGGCGAGCAGAACGGCTTGCGCGCGTACGACCTCTCCAATCCCGCGGCGCCCGCGTTCGTCGGCTCCTGGGACGACCGCTACGTGCACGACGCGCAGGTCGTGACCTACACGAGCGGCCCGCATGCGGGCAAGCAGATCGCGTTCGCCTGCACCGGGTTCGACGGCGGCTTCACGCAGACGGGGATCGACATCATCGACGTGACGAACAAGGGGAACATGGTCTCCCTCGCGCGCGGCTTCTATCCGTCGCCGGCGTACGCGCACCAGTGCTGGCTCTCGCCGAGCGGACAGTACCTCTACGTCAACGACGAGCTCGACGAGGACGGCGCGCTGCCGACGACGACGCACGTCTTCGACGTCTCGAACCTGTCGAGCCCGGCGTACGCGGGCTCCTTCACGAACGGCAACGGCGCGGTCGGCCACAATCTGTACGTGCGCGACGATCTCCTGTTCGAGGCGAACTACCGCAGCGGGCTGCGCGTCTTCGACGCTTCGAACGAGCTCGCTCCCGTCGAGATCGCCTGGTTCGACACCTTCCCCGCGGACGACGCCGCGTCGTTCAACGGGTTGTGGAGCACCTATCCGTACTTCCCGAGCGGAACCGTCCTCGGCAGCGACATCGAGCGCGGCCTGTTCGTCTGGCGCCTCGGCGCTCCGGCGATCGAAATCGCGATCACGTCCGGTCCGCACGACCTCGTCGACCCCGCCGGCGACTCGATCGACGTGCAGATCTTCGAGGCGCCCCCTGGCACGCTCGCGGCCGGCTCGCCGACGCTCCACCTGCGCATCGCAGGGACGGTGAGCGACGTCCCGCTCGTCGCGCTCGGCGGCACCGCCTACCGCGCGGATCTGCCGCCGATCGGCTGCGCCGTCTCGTTCGAGTACTGGTTCACGGCGCAGTCGACCGACGGCTCGACGTGGAGCTACCCGCTCGGCGCGCCGTTCGATGTCTGCTCCGCGACGGCCGCGCCGGCGGTCGTCCTGTCGGTGAGCGACGACCTCGAGAGCCCCGGCGCCTGGAGCGTCGGAGCGCCGGGCGACGACGCGACGAGCGGCTTGTGGGAGCACGGGGATCCGCTCGGCACCACGGCGCAGCCGGCGCTCGACCACACGCCCGATCCGGCGGACTCGTGCTGGTTCACCGGTCAGGGCTCGCCCGGCGGCGGGGCCGGCGACAACGACGTCGACGGCGGCAGGACGACGCTGCTCTCGCCGATCTGGGATCTCACGGGCGTCGTCGATCCGACGATCTCGTACTGGCGCTGGTACAGCAACGACGCCGGCGGCTCGCCGAACGCGGACGTGTTCGTCGTCGACGTCTCCGACGACGGCGGCGCGACGTGGACGAACGTCGAGGTCGTCGGACCCAGCGGCCCCCAGACGAGCGGCGGCTGGGTGCAGAGCGAGCTGCGCGTGCTCGATTTCGTGCAGGCGACGAGCCAGGTCCGCCTGCGCTTCGTCGCCAGCGACGAGGGCGACGGCTCGCTCGTCGAGGCGGCGGTCGACGACGTCGAGATCCGCTCGTTCCAGTGCCCCGACTGCGACGGAGACGGCGCCGCGGACGGCCTCGCGATCGCGACGGGGAGCGCGCTCGACCTCGACGGCGACGGGATCCCCGACGCGTGCCAGCCGCTCTCCGCCGACGTCGCGAGCGTCTCGGTCGGCGGCGGTGGAGCGCAAGTCCTCTCGCTCGACGCGGGACCGGCGTTCGCCGGCCGCCTGTACGTCGTGCTGGGCTCGCTCTCGGGCACGCAGCCCGGGACGCCGGTGCCGCCGGTCCTCGTCCCGCTCAACGCCGACGCGTACACGACCTACACGCTCCTCAACGCGAACGGCGCCCCGCTGCAAGGCTCGCTCGGTCTGCTCGACGGCTCCGGCCGCGCCACGACCACGTTCGCGCTCCCGCCGGCCAGCAATCCCGCGTTCGTCGGACTGACGGCGCACCACGCCTATCCGCTGCTCGACGTCGCGACCGGCGACGTGGTCTTCGCGAGCAACGCGATCCCCGTCGAGCTCGTCCCGTAGGCGCGCTACTTGGGCCGCGTCGCACGCACGTAGAGCCGCGAGCCGAACGCGAGCTCGAACGTGCCGTCCGGCGCGAGGATCTGGACGCGGTGGTTGCCGTGGTCGACGACGAGCGTGCGCCCGCGCGCGTCGACCGCGACGCCGCGGGGCTTGTAGTACTCGCCCGCGCCCAGGCCGGGCGAGCCCGAGCGCGTCACCTCGTCGCCGCGCACGCGCACGAGCTCGTGCGTCCCCGCGTCGGTGACCAGCACGGTGCCATCCGGCGCGAGCGCGCGCGCCGCGGGGCGCGAACGGCGCTCGTCGCCCAGCGCGTCGTCGAGCGAGCGGACGCCCGCGACCGCGCCGTCGCGGCCGAAGCGCACGATCGCGCGCGCGCCGGCGTCGAGCACCACGAGCGTCGCGCGCTCGGCGTCGTATGCGAGGTCGACCGCGCGCGCGAGCACGTCGTCGGAACCGAGCACGCGCTCGAGCTCGAGCTCGTCGTCGAGCACGAGGACGCGCCGCCCGCGCTCGTCGAGCAGCGCGAGCCGGCCCGCGTCCATCCAGCACGCCGCGCTCGGCTCGACCGCGCCGCGCCGCTCGCCGAAGCGCGCGACGAGGTCGAGCGAGCGCGCGAGCCGAGCGAGGCGCGGCCGGTAGCGCAGCTCCTCGTCCGGGTCGTGGTCGATCGCGAAGAGCTGCACGCCGCGCCGCGCACGATCGACGACCGCGAGGAGCCCGAGCTCGGCGTCCCACGCGACGTCGACCGGGTCGAGCAAGCCCTCCGCCTCGGTCGCGTAGCCGCCGAAGCGCGCGATCGTGACGGGCGGCGTCTCGTCGAGGTCGTGGACGACGACCGAGCGCGTCTCGGGCTCGAGCATCATCGCCAGCGCGCCGTCCGCGGCGATCGGCGGCCCGAAGTGCGCCGCGGGGCCGATCCCCAGGACCGGGTCGGCGCGCGCGATCTCGGTCGGGTCGCTCGCGCGGTCGAAGAGCTGGCAGCGGTCCTGGAGCGGTTCGCAGACCAGCGCGCGCTCGCCGCTCGGATCGAGCGCCAGCGCGGCGGGGTAGTGCAGCGCGCCCTCGCCCTCGCGCGGACGGAGGGCGTGCCGGCCCCATGCGTGCAGCGCGCCGCCGGCGAGGTCGAGCTCCTGCACGCGGTGGTTCTCGCGGTCGGCGACCCAGACGCGCTCGCCCCGCACGAGCACCGCGCACGGCTCGGCGAACAGCCCGGGCTGGTGGCCGTAGTCGCCGAAGCCGAACGCGAGCGCGCCGTCGCGCTCGAAGACCTGCACGCGGTGATTGCTCGTGTCGGCGACCCACAGCCGCCCGCGCGCGTCGAATGCGACGCCGCTCGGACGCACGAGACGCCCGGGCGCGCGGCCGTGGCCGCCGACGACGAGCTCGACCGCCCCGCGCTCGTCGACGACGAGCACGCGGTGCTCCAGGGCGTCGGCGATCGCGAGCCGGCCGTCGCTCCAGGCGAGGTCGACGGGATCGCGCGCGACCGACAGCTCGATCTCGAACGCGCCGTCCGCGCCGAGCCGCGCCACGCGCCCGTGCGCCGGATCGGCGATCCAGATCCGCCCGTCGCCGTCGCGGGTGAACGCGCTCGGCCGCGCGCTCGGCTCGGCGCGCCACGCGACGGTGCGCGCGCCGCTCTCGTCGAAGCGCAACAGCTCGCCGGACCCGCCGGCGAGCACCCAGAGCGCGCCGCCCGGGCCCCAGCTCGCGTCGACGGGCGCGGGAACGTCGTCGAGGGTGCGCCGGTAACGTCCGAGCTGCGGCTCGTCGGCGGGGGACGACTGCAGGACGAGGAGCGCGAGGAGCGGGAGCGGCGCGACCATGCGGCCGCAGATCGTACGCCCTACCAGCGACGCGCGGCCGTCTCCCGGCCGTTCGAGGCAGCGCCCGACGCGCCCGCGCCCGCCGCGTCCGCGTCGCGTTCCGAGCGGCGCGTGGCGCGGCGGCGCGAGCCGACCACGAAGCCCGCGACGAGGCTCGCGGTCGCGAGGTCGGACGTGCCGGTCTGCGCGCGGCGCAGGAGGGCCGTCACTGCGGCGCCGAGCTCCTGCGCCGGATCGGGCGGCGGCGGCTCGGGCGGCGGGGACTGCGCTCGCGCTCGGTCGCGCGTGCGCGCGTGGGCGAGCCAGGCGAGCAGCGCGAGCGCGGCGGCGAGCGACGCGGCGGCGAGCTCGGGCGCCAGGACGCGGGCGAGCCCGCCATAGGCCGCAAAGACGAGCAGCCCGAACGCCGTCAGGCCCGCGACCGACGCGAGAGCCAGACCGAGCGCGCGCCGGCGGACCTTGCTCGCGGCAAGCCACGCCCTCTCGCCGAGTCCGTGCACCGGCGCGCTCAGCGCTTCGAGTCGAGCACGAGCCCGAGCACGAAGCCCAGGCCGAAGCTCGTCAGGACGCTCGTGAAAGGGTTGTCGCCGATCTCCCGCTCGGCGCTGCGCTTCAACGTCTCGGCCCGCGCCTTGGTGCGGTCGCTCAGCTCCTCGATCCGATCGATCGCTTCGCGGCCGCGCGCGGCGGCGAGGTGCTTGATGCTCGCGGAGAGCGAGGCGACGTCCTCGCGCAGCGCGGCGACGTCCTTGCGGATCTGATCGAAGTCCTTGTCGACGTCGACGGTCGTCATTCGGGTCCTCCGTGGTCGGCGGGCGCGAGGGCGCGCACGCGGCGGCGATCCTCCCACGGACCCTTCGAGCGCGCCATCCGCCCGGGTGCGTACGACCCCCGGGGCGAAGAGCGCAGCGCGCGGGCCACGCGCCTTGCCGGATCCGCGCCGGCCGCCTACGCTCCCGTCCTTCGCGAACCACGAACGGAAGGACTCACGTGAAACGCGCGCTCGCTCTGCTCGCGGCCATGGCCGCTCTGTGCTCGTTCTCGCTCGCCCAGGACGGTCCCGGGTTCCAGGAGCACTTCGACCGCGGGATCGCGGCGCTCACCGCCGGCCGCTACGACGAGGGGATCGCCGCGTTCGAGTCCTGTCTCGAGCTCGACCCCGAGAACTCGACGTGCGCGTACAACATCGCGTGCGGGTACTCGCTGAAGAAGGAGCTCGATCCCGCGTTCGAGTGGCTCGACCGCGCGGCCGACTGGGGCTTCGGGATGAGCGAGTCGAGCCTGGAGCTCGCCCAGACGAAGGACGAGGACCTCGCGAACCTGCGCAGCGACCCGCGCTTCGCGCCGATCGTCGAGAAGATGAAGCGCCTCGCGGCGCAGGCGAAGTCGGCGGCGGAGAAGGAGTGGAAGACGCCGATCGTGATCCTGCCCGAGGGGCACGAGGAGATGGAATCGGTCGGCGCGCTCGTCGTCCTGCACGACGCGGGCGAGACGAAGCAGAGCGTCGCGGAGTCGTTCTGGAAGGAGATCGCCGCGCAGCACCGCCTCGCGCTCGTCGTCCCCTCCGGCAAGCTCGTCGCCGGCCGCGCTCCCGAGGACGGGATGCAGTGGTTCGACGACTTCGACGCGTTCAGCGCGCGGTACTGGACGGCCGAGGAGCCGCTCGAGGCCGCGCTGGCGGCGCTGAAGGCGGCGCTGAAGAACGTCGAGATCGACCGCAAGCGCTCGGTCCTGGTCGGCCTCGGCCAGGGCGCGCTCGTCGCTTTCAACGCGACGATGCGCGCGCCGCGCAACTACGCCGGCGTGCTCGCCGTCGACGGCCCGATCCTGCCGAACCTGACGCAGAGCTACCTGCAGAACGCCGTCGGCGCGGGCGTGCGCATCCGCGCGGTGCTCGACTCCGACGCGACCTTCGGCATCCCGAAGGCGGAACTGCAGAGGTTCGTCGGCCAGGTCCGCACGGCCCTCGAGGGCTTGCGCTTCGACGCGACGATCACGACCTACGCCGCCGACGCCGCGCAGCCGAACGCGCGCCGCGACCTGATCGAGCAGGCTCTGTCGGAGCTGCTGCCGGCCCCGCGCGCGCCGGACGAGCCGAAGAGCGAGCCCGTCGAGGCGGGCACGGGCGGGGAGTAGGGGGCGCGTTCGGAGCGCCCCGGAGTGCGTCCTCCTCGCGTGCGCCGCGTTCTGCTACGCTCGCGGCCGCATCGCACCGCTCGAGAGGAGGTTCCCGATGCGCTCGTTGCTCGCGCTCTTGTCGTGCTCGGCGCTCGCCGCCGCGGCTCAGTTTCCCGTCGCTCCCGCCCCGCGCGCGGCCGATTCGCTCGCCGAGCGTCTGGGCGACCTCCAGCTCCTCGACGACGTGCGGCGGCGCGCGGCCGGCGGCGAGCTGGGAGGCTTGCTCACCCGCTTCGACCGCGGCGAGCTCTCGCTGCGCCAGCTCGAGAGCGCCGCCGCGGCGCTCGATCCAGCGATCGTGCGGCCGCGCCCTGCCGCGAGCACGTGGAGCGCCGTCGAGCGGCTGCCCTGGCACCGGCGCCCGGCCGGGATGCTCGCGCTCGACGACGTCGCCCCGCCGGAGATCGAGGTCGCGAGGGCCGCCGACGGACGCGCGTTCGTCGACCTCGCCGAGTGGGACACGGAGCGCTTCCGCTTCGTGCGCGCGGGGGTCGAGCTCGAGAGCGTGGAGCAACTGCGCGGCGTCGAGCTCGCGCCGGGCGATCTCGTGCTCTGGATCGACGAGCGGAGCGCGACGTCGAGCGCCGCGACCGAGGAGCGCCAGGTCCTGGGAGGAGCGCTCGTGCACCTGGGGCGCGCGGACGCCGCCGGTGCGCCCGACGTGCGCCTGTTGAACGTGTGGGCGAGCTTCGCGCGCGTCCCGCTGCCGTGGAACGCTCCCGATCGCGTCTACGCCACGAACGTCGTGCTCGGCCTCGACGTCGTCGCGGGGCTCGGGCTCGGCGCGACGCTGCCGCGTCCGATCGACGTCCTGCTCGAGGCGCACGGCGATGGCGCCACCGTCGAGCCCGCCGCCGTGAGGCTGACGACGATCGGCACAGGCGAGGCGAGCGCGCGCATCTTCGTCGACCGGCACGGCTCCGACGTCGTGCTGGGCACGCGCCTGGGCGGCGTCCTGTCCCGTCACACGGTGCCGGTCGGCGCGCGCACGGAGCGCATCGTGCTCAGCGCGAACCCGGCGACGATCCCCGGCTTCGGACTCGGCACGACGACGCTGACGTTGGAGCGGCTCGCGCAGGACGACACCGTGCACGCGCCCGCCGCGCCCCTGGTCGCGACGCTGGGCGTCAACCGCGGCTGGCTCGACGCGAGCTCGATGGAGGTGGCGGCGAGCGCGAGCCGCGTCGAAGGGACTCGGATGCGCTCGGCGTGGTTCGGTCCGGCGACCGTCCGCGCGACGTCGGGCTCGCTCTCCGCGCACGCGGAAGTGCTGTACGAGGTGCCGTGGGCGCTGCTCGCCGCGTGCCTCGTCGGCGGAGCGCTCGGCGGATGGGTGCGCTCGACGCCACGCGAGGGACCGCTCGCGGAGCAGCCGCTCACCCGTGCGCTGGTCGGCGCGGTCGTCGGGCTCACGTTCGTGCTCGCCGCGTTGACCGGCCTCGCGAGCGTCGAGGCGGTGCCCGCGAGCGTCGCGGCGACGGTCGCGGGCGCGTTCCCGCTCGCGCTCCTGGCCGGATTCGCCGGCCGCAAGGTGCTCGAAGGGCTCGTGCGCAAGGTCGGGCTCGGCGCAGCGCCGGGGCCGTGACCGCGTCAGCCAGGGCTCGCGGTCGCGCTCGCAACGAAACGTCCGAACGTCTCGAGTTCCTGCGGTGGACGTCGCGCTCGTGCGCGACGATGGGCCGCGTGCAGTCCACCCGGATCGTCGTGGTGATGGGCGCCTCGGGCGCGGGCAAGTCGACGGTCGGCCGCGCGCTCGCCAGCGAGCTCGGTTGGACGTTCCTCGACGCCGACGAGGTGCATCCCGCCGCGAACGTCGAGCGCATGGCGCGCGGCGAACCGCTGAGCGAGCGCGACCGCGAGCCCTGGCTGACCCGGCTCGCCGAGCGCATCCGCGAGCACCTCGAGCGCGACGAGCCGCTCGTGCTCGCGTGCTCCGCGCTGAAAGGGGCGCACCGCGAGCGGCTCGCCGTCGCGCCGCGCGCCGTGCGCTTCGTGCACCTCGACGCGTCGCCCGACGTGCTGCGGCGCCGTCTCGAGTCGCGCCGCGGCCACTGGTTCGGCGCGGAGCTGCTCGCGAGCCAGCTCGAAGCGCTCGAGCCGCCGGGGGACGCGCTGTGGCTCGACGCGGCGGAGCCGGTCGACGCGCTCGTGCGGCGGATCCGCGCAGGCCTACGAATCGGTCCGTAGCTCGACGGCCAGCCGCCGCCGGCGGTACTCCTCGTCGTCCTCGCGCAGCTCGCGGTCGAGGAAGAACGTGCCGAACGGCACGAGCGCGGCGCCGAGGACCTTCCAGCCCCAACGCCAGCTCTTTCCGCGCTCGAGGATCGCGCGGAGCGCGAGCAAGCCGCCCCAGACGAAGAGCGCGCCGTGGAGCGAGCCGACGATGCGCACCGCGAGCGGGAGCCCGGCGAAGTACTTGAGCGGCATCGCGACGAACAAGAGCACGAGGTACGAGATGCCCTCGAGACTGGCGACGCTGCGCAGCCGCGCGGTCGGGGTGTCGAAGCGGTACATGGCCGCACCAGGATGCCAGCCGCTCGCGTCCGCGTCTCCTGCGTCCCGTTACACTCGCGCTCGATGCCGCGCGCCCTCGCTCCCGCCCTCGCTCCCGTCCTCGCCCTGCTCGCCACCGCCGCCCTCGCGCAGGAGCCGCAGCTCGAGCTGCGCGCGGGCGACGTCGTGTGCCTGGTCGGCAACGCGCTCGCGGAGCGCATGCAGCACGACGGCTGGCTCGAGGCGCGGCTCCAGGTGCGCTTCCCCGAGCTCGGGCTCGCCGTGCGCAACCTCGGGTTCGGCGGCGATGCGCTCGTCGCGCACCAGCGCACGATGAACTTCGGGAAGACGAGCGCGGACCCGCTCGAGCTCGACCTGCCCGACGAGCCGTTCGTGCCGTGGGACCGCTATCTCGACCATTGCGACGCGAGCGTCGTCCTCGCGTTCTTCGGCGCGAACGAGGCGCTCGAGGGCGTCGCGCCCGCCGAGATGCGCGCGCGCGTCGCCCGGTTCGTGGAGCACGTGCGCGCGCAGCGCTACGACGAGAGCGCGCCGCCGCGGCTCGTGCTCTGCGGCCCGATCCCGTTCGAGGACCTCGGGAGCCCCAGCCTGCCCGACGGGCGCGAGGAGAACCGCCGCATCCGCGCGACCCACGCCGCGATGGCCGAGGCGGCGGCGGCCGCCGACGTGCCGTACGTCGACCTCTTCGAGCCGATGCTCGACGCGTACGAGGCCCACGACGTCCCGCTCACGATCGACGGGCTCCACCTCACGGCGCTGGGCAACGCGGCGCTCGCCGCGATCGTCGAGCGCGCGCTCTTCGGGACCGAGCTCGGCGCGGCGGCGCACGAGCGGATGACGGCGGTCCGCGCCGCCGTGCTCGAGAAGAACGCGCTCTGGTTCGATCGCTACCGCGCCACCGACGGCTACAACGTCTATGGCGGGCGCTCGCGGCAAGTCTACGAAGGCGCCGGCACCGACCGGCGCTTCTCGAACTTCGAGGTCCTGCAGCGCGAGCTGGACCACCTCGACGTGCTCGTCGCGAACCGCGACCGCGCGATCGGGGCGCTCGCGCGCGCCCAGCCGTACGCGATCGACGACTCGAACGCGCCGCCGCTGCTCGCGGTCCTCACGAACAAGCCGGGCTCGGGCGAGGGCGGCGCGCACGCGTTCGTCGGCGGCGAGGAAGCGCTCGAGCACATGCGCGTCGCGCCGGGGATGCGCGTGGAGCTGTTCGCGGACGAGCGCGCGTTCCCCGAGCTCGTCAACCCGGTGCAGATGAGCTTCGACGCGCGCGGCCGCCTGTGGGTCGCGGTGTGGCCGACTTATCCGCACTGGACGCCGGGGACGCCGAAGGACGACAAGCTCCTCGTCCTCGAGGACACCGACGGCGACGGCCGCGCCGACGTCTGCACGACGTTCGCGGACGGGCTGCACAACCCGACCGGCTTCGAGCACTGGAACGGCGGCGTGCTGCTCGCGGCGGCCCCCGACCTGCTGTTCCTCGACGACACCGACGGCGACGGCCGCGCGGACCGGACCGAGCGCCTGCTCCACGGGCTCAGCTCCGCGGACACGCACCACGCGGCGAACAGCTTCGTGCTCGGGCCCGACGGCGCGCTCTACTTCCAGGAGGGCACGTTCCATCGCTCGCAGGTCGAGACGCCCTACGGCGTCGTGCGCAACCGCGACGCGTGCGTGTGGCGCTTCGAGCCGCGCACGTTCCGCGTCGAGCGCTACGTCGCCTACGACTTCGCGAACCCGCACGGCCACGTGTTCGACCGCTGGGGACAGGACTTCGTCACCGACGGCACCGGCAACGTCAACTACTGGGCGGCGCCCTTCTCGGGCCGGCTCGAGCACCCGGCCAAGCACGCGCCCTACTTCCCGTTCTTCCAGCAGCGCAGCCGGCCGGCCGCCGCGACCGAGCTCCTCTCGAGCAGCCACTTCCCGCCGCAGAGCCAGGGCAACTACCTCGTCGCGAACGTCATCGGCTTCCAGGGGATCTTCCAGTACGAGCTCGACGACGACGGCTCCGGCTTCGGCGCCGTGGAGACGACGCCGATCCTCGAGAGCGCCGACCCGAGCTTCCGGCCGGTCGACATCGAGGTCGGGCCGGACGGAGCGCTGTACCTGCTCGACTGGCACAACCCGCTGATCGGCCACCTCCAGCACCACCTGCGCGATCCCGCCCGCGACGCCGCGCACGGCCGCGTCTACCGCGTCACGTGCGAGGGACGCGCGCTCCTCGAGCCGCAGCCGATCGCGGGCGAGCCGATCGAGCGGCTCCTCGAGCTCCTGCGCAGCCCCGACGACCGGCTGCGCTATCGCGCGCGCATCGAGCTCTCCGCGCGCGACACGGGCGACGTCGTCCGCGCGGCGCGCGCGTGGGCGAGCGCGCTCGACGAGGACGACCCCGAGCACGAGCACCATCTGCTCGAGGCCCTGTGGCTGCACCAGCAGCACGACCGGATCGACCGAGCGCTGCTCGTGCGACTCCTCGCGGCCGACGACCCGCGCGCGCGCGCCGCCGCGACGCGCGTCCTGCGCCACGGCCGCCGGCACCTCGCCGACGCGCTCGAGCTGCTCGCGCCGATGGCGCGCGACCCGCACCCGCGCGTGCGGCTCGAAGCGGTCGTCGCGGCGAGCTTCTTCGACTCGGCGCGCGCGGCGACCGTCGCGCTCGCGGCGCTCGAGCACCCGACCGACCGCTTCCTCGACTACGCGCTCGCCGAGACGATGCGCGCGCTCGAGCCGCGCTGGCGCGAGGCGCTGCGCGCCGGCGAGCTCGTCTTCGGCGACGATCCCGCCGTCGTCGCGTTCCTGCTCGAGCGGGCCGGCGGCGACGAGCTCGCGCGGCTGCCGCGCACCGCGAGCGTGCTCCATGCGCTGCTCGCGCGGCACGGGGCCGACGCGGCCGAGCGCGCACAGGTCGCGAGCGAGCTCGCGGCGCTGCGCGGCACCGCGCCCGCGCTCGAGCTCGCCCAAGCGATCCGCCGCGTCGACGCCGCGGGCGGCGCGCACGCCGACCACGTCCTGCACGAGCTGGCCGCGGCGTTGCGCAGCGCGGGCGCGGCGCCGCGCGACGAGCTCGTCGCGCTCGCCGAGCGCGGAGCACGCGCGACGACGCGCTCGATCGGCTACGCGGCGTGGATCGAGCACGACGGTTCCGCGGACGGCGCGTGGGAGAGCGCGGCGCGCTCGGCCGAGGGCCTCGTCGCCCTGCTCGGCGCGGTCGAGCTCCTGCCCTCCGAGCGACGCGCCGCGCTGCACGACCGCATCCGTCCGCTGATGTTCGCTCCGCCCGCCGGGCTCGCCGCGGGCGGGCCCGGCTCCGGGCTGGAGGTCGCGTTCTACGAGCCCGCCCCGGCGGACGGGAGGCGCGAGACGCTCGACGCGCTCGCGCCCGCGACGACGCTCGTCGCGCCCGCATTCACGCTCGACCTCGCGCCCGCGAACGCGAGCGACTCGTACGGCCTCGCGTTCCGCGGGACGCTGCACGTGCCGCGCGCGGGCCGCTACACGTTCACGACCGCGTCGGACGACGGCTCTCGTCTCTACGTGGCCGAGCGCTGCGTCGTCGACAACGACGGCGCGCACGTGCTGCGCGCGCGCAGCGGCTCGATCGAGCTCGCGGCGGGAGCGCACCCGATCCTCGTCACGTACCACGAGCAGGGCGGCGGTCACGGGCTCGAGGTCCTCTGGGAGGGACCGGGCCTCGAGCGCGCGCCGATCCCCGCGAGCGCGCTCGGCCGCGGCGACGCGGGCGCGCTGCGCGCGGCCGCGATCCGGGCGATGGCGCACGTTCCCGCGCGCGGCGAGCAGCGGATCGCGGACGCGACGTTGCTGCTGGGCGACGGCGCGGCGTTCGCCGCGGCGGTCGAGCTGTTGCGCGCGGTGCCGCGCGACGCCGTGCCGCGCGAGCGGATCCGCGCCGCCGTCGAGACGCTCGGTGCGGTCGTCGCGGGGCTGCCCGCGGAGGAGCGCACGTCGCCGGCCGCCATCGCCGCGCTCGCCGTCGGCCGCGCGCTCGCCGCCGACCTGCCCGCGGACGACGCCGCGCCGCTGCTCGCGACGCTGGACGGCCTGGGCGGCACGGTCGTGCTCGTGCGCACGCTCCCGCACCAGATGCTCTACGACCTGGGCGAGATCCTGGTCGAGGCCGGCCGGCCCGTGTCGATCGTCTTCCAGAACAACGACGTGATGCCGCACAACCTGGTCGTCGCGCGGCCGGGAACGCTGGCCGCGGTCGGCGAGCGGGCGGAGCGCGAGCGCGTGCTCGTGCCCGACGGCGGCGACGTCCTGTGGCACACGCGCCTGTTGAACCCCGGCGAGTCGGAGCGCCTGAGCTTCGTCGCGCCGAGCACGCCGGGCGACCACCCGTACTTGTGCACGTATCCCGGCCACTGGCGCGTGATGAACGGCGTGCTGCGCGTGGTCGCGTCGCTCGACGGCGTGGCGCCGCTCGAGCGGCGCGCGCCGCGCGAGGACGCGGCCGCGGCGCGGGCGTTCGTGCGCAACTGGACGTTCGACGAGCTCGCGCCACGCTTCGCCGACGGGTGGCGCCACGGGCGCTCGCTCGAGCGCGGCCGGGTGCTGTTCGACGAAGCGGGCTGCATCCGCTGCCACGCGACGGACGGCGAGGGAGCGATTGCGGGGCCGGCGCTCTCGGCGCTGCGCCCCGAGCTGCGCGGCGCGGAGCTGCTGCGCCACGTGCTCGAGCCGTCGCTCGAGGTGCAAGGCGACTACGCGTTCCACGGGCTCGAGCTCGACGACGGCACGACGGTGGTCGGGCGCATCGTCGCGGAGGACGACGCGGACCTGCACGTCGTCGAGCGGCTGCTCGCGCCCGGCGACGTGACGCTCGTCGCGAAGGACGCGGTCGTCGCGCGCTGGGACACGGAGCTGTCGCCGATGCCGTCGGGGCTGCTCGTCACGCTGAGCGAGGAGGAGATCCTCGACCTCGTCGCGTTCCTCGAGGCGCCGCGCGACGAGCCGTGGGTGACGTACGCAGGCGGCGGTGGGCCGGGAGCTGGCCGCCACGTCGTGCTCGTCGCCGGCGACGACGAGTATCGCTCGGAGGAGGCGCTCCCGGTGCTCGCGCGCATCCTGGCGCGGCACCACGGCTTTCGCTGCACGGTGCTGTTCCCGATCGATCCCGCGACGGGGGCGATCACGCCCGACTTCCAGACGAACGTCCCGGGGCTGCACCAGCTCGACGACGCGGACCTCATGGTGTGCTTCCTGCGCTTCCGCGAGCTGCCCGACGAGGACATGGCGCACTTCGCGCGCTACGTCGAGTCGGGCAACCCGCTCGTCGGCCTGCGCACCGCGACGCACGCGTTCCGCTACGAGCGCGAGCCCGACAGCGCGTACCGCCGCTACGGCTGGCGCAGCGACGAGTGGCCGGGCGGCTTCGGCCGGCGCTTCCTCGGCGAGACGTGGGTCGCGCACCACGGCCACCACGACAGCGAGAGCACGCGCGCGCTCGTCGAGCCCGGCCGCGAGGACCATCCGATCCTGCGCGGCGTGGACGACGCGTGGGGACCGACGGACGTGTACGCGGTCGGGACCCTCCCGCCGGACGCGCTCGTCCTGCTGCGCGGGCAAGTGCTCGCGGGCATGCGGCCCGACAGCCTGCCCGTCGCGGACGGGCTCAACGAGCCGATGATGCCGCTCGTGTGGGTGCGTGAGCTCGGCGCCGAGGGGCAGCGCGTGGTCTGCTCGACGATCGGCGCGGCGGTCGACCTCGAGAGCGAAGGCTTGCGCCGCGTGCTCGTCAACGCGTGCTACTGGGCGCTGGGGCTCGAGGGCGAGATCCCCGCGCACAGCCGCGTCGACGTCGTCGGCGACTTCGAGCCGACGCCGTTCGGCTTCGGCACGTATGTAAAGGGTCGGCGTCCGACGGACTGGGCTCTGGAGTAGGTGCCGCGGGGTA
>CAZGTQ010000271.1:0-9351 GCA_964528575.1 uncultured Planctomycetaceae bacterium
CAGCTCCGCCTGATCGCGACGTTCCTCGGCGCCTCCGCTCTCTCGCTCGTGCTCCAGGTGTTGCTGCTCGCGGCGCACCTCGTGCGCACGGCCGACGCGCTCCCCACCGACGGCGAGACGCTCGCCGTGATGATCCCCGACGTCGTGACGGCGGTGCTCGTCACGTCGATCGTCGTGCTCCTGCCGACGGTCGGCCTGGTCGGCGTGCTCGCGACGTTCCGACTCGCGGGCCCGATCTACCGCTTCGAGACCTACCTGCGCGAAGTGATCGAGGGCCGCGAGACCGGCCCATGCCGCCTGCGCGCCGGCGACGAGCTCCAGGAGCTCTGCGCGCTGCTCAACGAGGCGACCGAGCCCGCCCGCGTGGCCCACGAGGCCGAGCGCGAGGCCGAGCGCGAGCGCCAGCCCGCCGCCGCGGCGTAGTCGCGTCCCGCCCGCTGGTTAGACTCCGGCGGAGGTGGACGCGATGAAGAGCCGCACGCCGTACGTCGCCGGGATCGCCACCGTCGCGCTCGTCGCCGCGCTCGCGGCGTGGCTCGCGCGCGCCGAGCCCGACGCCGAGGGTGCGCCGGTCGCACCGGCGATGCCGGCGACCGCGGACGCGGGCGTCGAGCCGGACGCGGAGCTCGCCGTCATCGAAGCGAAGGAGGCCGCGCCGGTTGCAGCGCGCGAGGCGGTCGTGAGCGCGACGCCCGCGCCGGTCGCGGAGGAGTCCGCCGCAGCGCAGGGGGTGCCGGCGGACGAGGCCGAGCTCGTGGTCACCGTCGTCGCGCGCGGCACGGGCGCTCCCATCGCGGCGGCGCGGCTCATGCTCCTGCCGGACGACCGGAGCCTCGGGACGTCGAGCGTGCACGTCGCCGCGTCGACGGCGCGGCTGGGCGAAGCGCCCGTCACCGACGACGAGGGCCGCGCGACGTTCCGCGTTCCGCCGGACGTCGCCGTCGAGATTCGCTCGCTCGGCTCGCTCGACGTCGGCCCCTGTGAGCAGAGCGTCGCCGCGCTCGCGGCTGGCGAACGCCGAGAGGTGGTCCTCGAGGTCCCCGTCGGCGCCGACCTGCGCCTCGTCGGGCGCGTGATCGCGGACGGCGAAGGACCGCTCGTCGGCGCGAGCGTGCGTTTCCTGAGCAGCGGTCCGCGCGCGGCCGCTCCCATCGAGACGACGAGCGGACCAGACGGCTTCTTCCAGGCGCAGCTTCCGTCGTGGGCGCGACTGAGCGGCCGCGTCGACTCGGACGGGTTCGGGCCGGCGCTCTTCCGCGTGCAGCCCGGATACGAGGAGCGCGAGCGCGCGCTCGAGGTCGTGCTCCGCCGCGGCGCCGTGCTGCGCGGGCGCGTGAGCGGCGAGATGACGGGAGCCCACGTCGTCGTGACGGCGAACGCCTGGGAGCTGCTGAGCGGGAGCGTTTTCTCGTTCGTCGACGACTTGACCTGGAGCGCGAAGCTGGGCGTGGACGGCACGTGGGAGTTGCGCGACCTGCCGGCCCGGGTGAGCCTCGAGGTCGTGCTGCACGTGCGAGGGCGCGTGCAGCGGACGGTGCGCGCGCTCGTGCTCGAGCCGGGCGAGGAGCGCGTGCTCGACTGGCACGTCGGCGCGGGCGCGACGATCCGCGGCACCGCGCTCGTCGGCAGCGAGCCGCTCGCGGGTCACGACATCTGGCTCGTCGCCGAGGGCGGGATCGATGTCGCGGGCCCTCTCAGTCCCTACCGCGATCCCGCCGCGAAGACCAGGACCGACGCGGAGGGACGTTTCCACTTCGAAGGCGTCGGCGCCGGCGCGTGGCTCGTCGGCCCGGCTCCGCGCGACTGGCCCGATGTGGCCGTCGTCGTGCCGTTGGGGCAGCGCGTCGAGGTCCCGCCGGGGATGGCGGAGGTCGAGGTGCTCGTCGAGGCGCACCGCGGGATCTTCATCCGCGGCGTCGTGCTCCGGCCCTCCGGCGAGCCGATGCCGGAGGCGCACCTGTTCGCGCACGGCGTCGACCACGCGATGTACGAGAACGGCGAGAGCGACGAGGACGGCTCGTTCGCGATCGGCCCGCTCGTCCCCGGCACGTATTCCGTGCAGGCGTCGGACACGGGCGGCTACGCCGCGTCGGATTCGGTGATCGCGCGCGCGGGCGACGAGGGCGTCGTCCTGACGTTGAAGGCGGGAGGCGGCCTGAGCGGCGTGACGCTGGACGCGGCGACGGGCGAGCCCTGCTCCGCGGAGGTGATGGTGGCGGCGGAGGACGCGTTCGGTTTGGGATGGACCTTGTCGCCGCGCCCGGACGGACGCTTCGACCTCGACGGCCTGTCGCCCGACACGTACTCGATCATCGCGCGCACCGGCAACCTCGTCGGTGTGCTCGACGGCATCGCCGTCACGGCGGGCCACGAGGTTCGCGACCTCGAGGTGCGTCTCGAGCCTGGCGCGCGGCTCTCGGTGCGCTTCGCAGGACTCGAGGACCACGTGGTCGCCGAAGTGCGCTCGGGCTCCGCGGCCGAAGGCATCTACGTTGCCCGCGGCGTGACCGAGGAACGCGTGCTCCCGGCGGGCGACGCGACGGTGCGCTTCCTGGCATGGACCGCAGAGGAGCCCGTGCTGCTCGGCGAGCGCACGGTGCGCCTCGTCGTCGGCGAGCGCACGGAGGTCGCATGGCCGGAGCCGGAGTGAAGCGCCGCGCGCTCACTGCGATCGTCGCGGTCGTTGCGGCGCTCGCCGTCGCGATCGGGCTTGTCTTTCGGGTCGGGCGCGACGCCCGCGACCCGGATGCCGCGACGCCGCAGCCGGCGGACCTCACCGTCGAAGGGGTGCTCGGCGCCCCGGCGGAAACGTTGGCCGGACCGCCACGCGAAGCGGTGGCGGCAGGAAGCGCGGAGCCCGACCCGACTCGCGCGCAACAGAGGCTCGTCTTCGAGTTGCCCGGGTCCGCTACCGAGCTGAAGGCGGACGATCTTCGCTTCTTCGTCCGCGTCGTCGGCGAGGACGGGAGCCCGGTCGCGGGCGCGCTGGCACGACTGGAAGGAGACTCCATCGACCAGCCGATCGTCGCCGTGAGCAGCGCGGATGGAGTCTTCGAGGTGGACGTCCCGTCCTCGGGCGAGCGGACAGGACGCGTGGACGCCGCCGGATTCGGACCCGCGCTCTTCGTCACTCGTCCCGGCTACGAAGAGCGCGAGAGCGCGCTCGTGATCGAGCTGCGCCGTGGAGCGACGCTGCACGGTCGAGTGAGTGGGGCGAGCGCCGGCGTCGAGATCCGAGTCGGGGCACGCGCGGAGCAGATGGCACCACAGAAGACGCGCGTGTGGACGCTCGACGACCCGGTCTGGCGGGCGGTTCCGGCCGCCGACGGAACGTGGGACGTCCGCGACCTGCCGGCGCGGGTGGATCTCGAGGTCGAGCTGCGCGACGTCGAAGGCTTGCGGCGGCAAGCGGGACCGCTCCGTCTCGAGCCGGGCGAGACGCGCGCCCTCGATTGGGAGCTGAGCGCGGGCGCGCGGTTGCGCGGAATCGTTCTCGTCGACGGCGCGGCGGCCGCGGACGTCGAGGTCTGGCTCGTGCACGAATCGGGGTTGCACGAGCCCGGTCGCATGACGACTGGATGGGTTCCGCTCGATCGCAGCACGACCGGTGCCGACGGCCGCTTCGTCTTCCGAGACGTGGGCACGGGGCGCTGGCTCGTCGGTCCCGCTCCGACGGATCGACCCGACGAACGCTCGCTCGTGCCGATCGCCCAGCGCGTCGAGATCGGGCCGCACGACGCGCAGGTCGACGTGCTCGTCGAGGGTCACCGGGCGGCGTTCATCCGTGGCACGTTGCTGTCGTCGTCCGGTGGGCCGTTCCCGGGCGGGCTCGTCATAGCGCGTTCGAATCAGGTTGCTGCGCGCAGCGGCGAGGACGGGGCGTTCGCCCTCGGTCCACTGCTCGTCGGCGCCTACGAGGTGCGGGCGCTTGGCGGCGGCCAGGTGAGCGACGTCGTCGCCGCGCACGCCGGGGACGAGGGACTCGTGATCCGGCTCCGGCCGGGCGGCTCGATCGCGGGGAGGTGCGTCGATGCCGCGACGAACGCACCCCGAAAGGCCGAAGTGCAATTGGAGGGACGCAACGGACGGCCTTCGTGGTTGACCACCGGCGTCATGGACGACGGTGCGTTCGAGTTCGATGGTCTTCCGGACGGGATCTACGACGTCGTAGCGCGATACGACGGGTCGATCGGGATCGTGCCGGGCGTGGTCGTCACTTCGGGCGCTGAGGTCGAGAGCCTCGTCGTCGCGCTCGCGCCTGCTGCGGAGCTCACGATCCACGTTCGACGACCGGAGCCGCGAACTTGGGTCGAGATCAGCGCGGGCGGCGTCCTGCTCGAGAGCGAGGCGATCCGAGCCGGGGAGTCATCGACCGTGCAGGTTTCCGCGGGCGCGGTCGAGGTGCGCTACTTGCGCGAAGAAGATCGGGTCCTTCTCGGAACGCGGTCGGTACGACTCGTCGCGGGCGAGGAGATGGAGCTCGTGTGGCCCGAGGCGGGCGCTGGGGAGCCGAAGTGAAGCACGCCCTCGCCGTTGCCGTGTCCTCGTCCTCGCGCTCGTCGAGTGGCTCGGCTGCGGCGTGCCGTCCTTCAGGCGAGCGCGAGCGCAGGGTCAGCGTCTCGACCTCGGGCGCCAATTACGTCTGCGCGATTCTCGAGGCTCAGCAGCTCGCCGCGGAGCTGATGCGGAACTCGAGGTGTTAGATCGTGTCGGCGTTTGCGTCGCTAATGCCGTTCCCGCTCGGCAACGAGGCGACCGAGCCCGCCCGCGTGGCCCACGAGGCCGAGCGCAGGACCGAGCGCGAGCGCCAGCCCGCCGCCGCGGCGTAGTCGCGTCCCGCCCGCCGGTTAGACTCCGGCGGAGGTGGGATGCGATGAAGATCCGCACGCCGTACGTCGCCGGGATCGCCACCGTCGCAATCGTCGCCGCGCTCGCAGCGTGGCTCGCGCGCGCCGAGCCGGACGCCGACGGTGCGCCGTCACCCGATGCGCGCGACGTCGCCGAGGCCGCGGAGCCGGATGCGGAGCTCGCCGGCCTCGATCGCGACGACGAGCCCGCGCGGCCGGAGCCGGTGCGCGAGGCGATCGAGGCGCCGGCGCCCGAGTCGGTCGGCGGCGAGCGCGGCGACGACAGGTCGGCGACGACAACGCGCGAGGACGAGGCGGCGGCCGACGAGGCGGAACTCGTCGTCACCGTCCTGGGCCGCGGCACCGGCGCTCCGATCGCGGACGTGCTGCTCCTGTCCAGGCCGGAGGGTGCGTCCGGAGAACGGGGCATCGAGGCGTTCGTCCGGCGGCCGGCACGTTCTCCGCGGACGGACGAGAAGGGTCGCGCGACGCTCCGCGTGCCGGCGGGGATCGCGTTCCGCTTGGCGGCGCGTCCGCGGGCCGGCGCCGCGGGGTCGATCGAGCTCGGCATAGAGGCGCTCGCTCCCGGCGAGCGGCGCGAGGAGACGCTCGAGCTGCCGGTGGGAGACGACCTGCGCATCGTCGGGCGCGTCGTCGCGGAAGGCGACGGTCCGCTCGTCGGCGCGACGGTGCGGTTCGAGACCGGCGGTCATTCGTTCGTGAGCGGCCTCGAACACGAGACGCACGCGGAGATGGCGACGGGGCCGGACGGGACCTTCGAGGCGCGCGTGCCCTCGTGGGCGGACCTCAGGGGGCGCGTCGACGCGGCAGGCTTCGGCCCCGCGCTCTTCGAGGTGGCGCCGGGGTACGAGGAGCGCGAGCGGGCGCTGGAGATCGTCCTGCGACGCGGCGCGACCCTGCGTGGCCGCGTGACAGGCCGGGCGAATCGTGTTGACGTCGTCGTCAGCGCGCCGGGCCACGAGCTGCTCGTGCACGACGGCGGAAGATTTCCGTTCGTCGGCGACGTGACGTGGAGCACGAAGCTCGTCGAGGATGGCACGTGGGAGCATCGCGATCTGCCGGCGTCCGTCCCGCTCGAGGTCGAGCTGCGCGGCAGCGCGCGCGCCCTGCGCACGGAGAGCGGACTCGAGCTCGAGCCGGGCGAGGAGCACGTGCTCGACTGGCACCTCGGTGCGGGCGCAACGCTCACCGGCACCCTCCGCGCGGGCGGCGAGCCGCTCGCGAGGCACGAGGTCTGGTTGGTCGCCGAGAGCGAGATGAACCGGATGCCCGTATTCTGGCCGTCGACCGATCGATTCGCGTCCGACAGGACGGACGCGCAGGGTCGTTTCCGGTTCGCCGACGTTGGTCCAGGTACATGGGCGGTCGGGCCGGCCGCGCTCGTCCGTCCGGACGAGGACCGGGTCGTTGCGGTGGCGCAGCGAGTCGAGATCCTGCCCGGAGCGACGGACGTCGACGTGCTCATCGAGACGCACCGGGGTCTCGTCGTGCGCGGCGTCGTGCTGCAGCCGTCGGGCGAGCCGATGCCGCGCGTGACAGTCCTCGCGCAGCGAGGCGACGATGGCCTGTGGGCCGCTGCTCGGGCCGACGAGGACGGCGCGTTCGCGGTGGGACCGCTCGCGCCCGGCACGTACGAGGTGACGACGACGAGCACCGGTGCGCATGCGCCGTCGGAGCCAGTGACCGCGCGCGCGGGCGAGGAAGACGTCGTCCTGACGCTGCAGGCGGGCGGCGCGCTGAGCGGCGTGACGCTCGACGGGGCGACGGGGGAGGCCCGCTCCGCCGAAGTGAGCATCGTGCCCCAGGTTCCGACGCGCTCGTTCTACCCGCGAGGGGTCCGGTCCGACGACCGCGGCCGCTTCGACGACGTCGGTCTCTCGCCGGGCGCGTACACGGTGACGGCGCGCGACGACCTCTTGGTGGGCGCGCTCGCCGACCTCGTCGTCACCGCGGGCAGCGAGCTCCGCGATCTCGAGATCCGGCTCGCGCCGGGCGCGCGGCTCGCGATCCGCCACGCGGGATCCGACCAGAGGTTGCTCGTCGAAGTGCGCTCGAACGC
Source organism: uncultured Planctomycetaceae bacterium (assembly GCA_964528575.1). Lineage (GTDB taxonomy): Bacteria > Planctomycetota > UBA1135 > UBA1135 > CAZGTQ01. The sequence continues at coordinate 6,928 of CAZGTQ010000271.1, forward strand.
CTACGTCGAGCGCGCCGGCGTCCGGCCTGGCGCGACCGAGGAGCGCGTGCTCCCGCCCGGCGACGCGACGGTGCGCTTCCTCCGCTGGGACGCCGAGCAGCCGGAGGAGCCCGTGCTGCTCGGCGAGCGCACGGTGCGCCTCGTCGTCGGCGAGCGCACGGAGGTCGCATGGCCGGAGGCGGAGTGAAGCGCCGCGCGCTCGCGGCGATCGTCGCGGTGCTCGTCGTCGCGGTCGCGCTCGTCGTGTGGCTCGGGCGCGACGAACGCATCCCGGAGCGTGCGACGCCGGTGGCCGGCGCGGCCGCGCAGAGCGAACGTCGCGATGCTCCGCTCGCTCGAGCCACGGCGGAGCCGGACGCGCGCGCGGCGCTCGCCGCTCCGACGCCGCGTGCCGACGAGCCGCATGCGGACGCCGAAGCCGCTGCGGCCGACGAGGCGTTGCTCGTCGTGCACGTCTTCGATCGCGACACCGGCGCGGCGCTCTCCGACGTGCGGATCGCGCTCTGGTCGGAGGACCACGGCGTACGCCACGTCGATCGCGCCGAAGCGCGCCTGGGCGAGGCGCCGGTGACGGGCGTCGATGGACGAGTCACGTTCCGGATGCCGGCGGGCACTCCGGTCGAGATCCGGATCGTCGAGGCGCCGCGCGGGATCGGCCGGCTCACGCGTTCCTGTCCCGCGCTCGCACCGGGCGAGCGGCGCGAGGTGACGCTCGCTGTGCCCGTCGGCAACGACCTGCGCTTCGTCGGCCGCGTCGTCGCGTCGGGCGAGGGGCCGCTCGCCGGCGCGGTCGCTCGCGTGGACGACGTCGAGGTGCGCGCGGGGCCCGACGGCTACTTCGAGCTGCTCGTGCGCTCGTGGGATCCGGAGCTGGGGCGCGTCGACGCCGACGGCTTCGGCCCGGCGCTCTTCCGAACGGCGCCGGGGCACGAGGAGCGCGAGCGCGCGCTCGTGATCGAGTTGCGTCGCAGCGCGGTGCTGCACGGCCGCGTGACAGGCTCCGAGCGCGAGCTGCGCGTGCTGGTCGCGGCTCCGGGGCGCGAGCTGGCCGTCGACTGGACCGGGATCTGGTCGCCGAACGACGTGCGCTGGGAGACGACGCCGGAGGACGACGGGCGGTGGGAGCTGCGCGATCTGCCGGCGGAAGTCGCGCTAGAGGTCCGGTTGCTCGCGGGCGAAGACGTGCTGCGGCACGTGATGGACTTGCGCCTCGCGCCGGGCGAGGAGCGCTCGCTCGATTGGCACCTCGGCTCGGGCGCGCGCGTCGAGGGTCTCCTGCTCGCCGACGGCGAGCCGCGCGCGAGCGAGACGATCTGGCTGCTCGGCGCGGACGACGTGTTGCGCGACGGCTCGCGCTTCGAGCGGTTCCACCGTGCGCTCGCCGAGGCGCGCACGGATCGCGCAGGGCGCTTCGTCTTCGAGGACGTCGCAGCCGGCGAGTGGCTCGTCGGTCCCGCTCCCGAGCACCGACCGACGGAGGACTCGCTCGTGCCGCTCGCGCGCCGCGTCGAGGTGCCGCAGGGCGCAGCCGCCGTCGAGGTCGTCGTCGAGACGCACCGCGCGCTGTTCGTCCGCGGCACGGTCGTCGATCCCGACGGCGAGCCGACGCGCGACGCGCACGTGTTCGCCACGGCGCAGGACGGCATGGACTGGCTCGGTCGCAACTGCGAGCCCGACGGGACGTACGCGGTCGGACCGCTCGCTCCCGGCACGTACGAGCTGTGGGCGAGCGGGTTCGACGTCGCCGACTCGGACCCGGTCACGGCGCGCGCGGGCGACGAAGGCGTCATGCTGCGGCTGAGGTCGGCGGGCTCGTTGAGCGGCGTCACGCGCGACGCCTCGTCGGGCGAGCCGGTCGCCGCGGAGGTGACCGTGGCGCCCGAGGGCGACCTCGAGCAGTTCGAGCAGGTGTCGAGCTCGACCGACGCGACGGGACGCTTCGACTTCGACGGATTGCTTCCGGGCACGTACACGATCACGGCACGAGCCGGTCGGCTCGCCGGCAGCATCTCGGGCGTCGCCGTCGCGGCGGGCCACGAGAGCGGCGGCCTCGAGATCGCGCTCGTCGCCGCGGCGCGGCTGCGGATCACGCTCGAGCCCGGCGGCGGCGCGCAGTGGTGGGAGGTGCAAGCACGCGGCGCGCGCATCGCGTTCGGCAGCGAGCCGGGCACGACCGAGGAGCTCCTGCCGCCGGGCGACGCGACCGTGCGTTTCTTCGGCTGGCGCGACGGCGAGCTCGCGACGCTCGCCGAGCGCGCGGTGCAACTCGTGGGCGGCGAGGTGACGGAAGTCGTGTCGCCGGAGGCGGTCGAGGAGGAGGAATGATGGAGCATCGAGCACACCTCGCGTTCTCGGTCGTCGCGCTCGTGCTCGCCGTCGCTTCGTCCGTCGCGATGGCGCGCTCCGCGGACGAGGGCGAGCCGG
>CAZGTQ010000272.1:0-80572 GCA_964528575.1 uncultured Planctomycetaceae bacterium
TCGAGATCGGCCCGTTCCACCCGTTCGTCGAGGGCAACCTCCGCTACGGAGATGGCCTCGACAACGGAGTCGACGAGGAGAGCTACACCGGCTGGAACGCCGGCGTCGGCGCGCTGTTCGACCTGGGCGACAGGTTCTTCATCAGCGCCCGCCTGATGTACGAGCTCACGCCGATCGACACCCCGACCGGCGACGTCGACGTCGACGGCCTCGTCGGCACGCTCGGCTTCGGCATCAAGTTCCTGTGACGCGGGCAGCGTAGCGGTAGAGCCGACGACCGAGTGATACGGAGTCGCACACCTTGTTGTGGCTGGTCGACACGATGGTGCCGCACAAAGAAGCTCCCATCTCGGTGCAACCACTGGCTCGTGGCTCCGTCCTACGGGCGTGGCACGACGACCGAGATGCGATGAGCCGGGGAGCTGGCACCACGTGGTCAACCGCGGGATCGCGAAGCGCCCGTTGTTCGAGAACAGGGGCGACATCCGCTACTTCTTGTCGCGGCTCGCTCGCGAGGTGCGCTCCGGACGGATCGAGGTGCATGCCTATTGCATGCTCACGACGCACTTCCACCTGCTGCTCCGCAGTCCAGTTGGCGCGCTCGGCGAGGCGATGCGACGCGCGCAGAACGCCTACGCTCGGCGCTTCAACCGGCTACGCCGGCGCGACGGGTCGCTTCTCCGTGGGCGCTTCTTCTCGAGGCCGGTCGACTCCCGCGCCTACCAGATCGCGCTCGTGTGCTACATCGACGCCAACCCCGTTCGCGCGGGAATCGTGTCGAGGGCGGAGCAATACGCGTTCGGCAGCGCGAGCCTGTACGTTCGTGGCGATCCGCCGCGCTGGCTCGAGCGGTCCTGGATCGAGGAGACGGCTCGTGCTCTCGCCGGAACCCCGGCCTTCGATGCCTCGGCCTACCGGCGCGCGTTCCTGGGCGTGCGACGGGGCTCGCTCGACGCTCTGTGCGAGGTCGTCGAGCGGCGGATGAGCGCGCGGCTTCGGCACGACCCGCTCGACGACTTGGTCGGCTCGAGCCCCGCCGAAGTGCAAGCTTGGATGGAGCGGCGCACGCGGCTCGCGGACAACCATCAGCCCGGCCTGCCGGTGTGCGCTCTGTCGGCCCTCGGTGCGGCGCTCGACGACGACGAGCGGCAGAACGGGGTCTGGCTCGTGGAGCGTGACGGGAAGCTGCTACGTGGTCGCGAGATCGGGTGGACCGGTCTGGCGCACGAGCTCGGCGGGCGATCATGGACCGAGCTTGCCGCGTTGGCGGGGGGCTCGATCACCCGCGCACGGAGGTTCGGCCGGGAGCACCGACTCCTGATGCAGACGGATGGCCGCTACGCCGCCCGGGCGAGAGCCGTTGCGAGCGTCGCCATGTGTCGCTCCTCGATCCGCTGATAGCAGGCCCTCACGTGCGGCACTATCCTGTCGGCGGGCGACAACAAGGTGTGCGACACCGTATGGAGAGGGGTAGCGTCGCGGTAGAGCCGACGACCGAGAGCCCTTTCACGCGCGCCGACGTCGTCGGGCGCTACGAGGATTGGTACGCGACGCCGTACGGCGTCGTCGTCGATCGCGTCGAGCGGCGGATGCTGGTCGAGCTGCTCGCGCCGCTTCGGCGCGGGGCGTCGGTGCTCGAGATCGGGTGCGGGACGGGGCACTTCGCGGCGGCGCTCGCCGCGGAGGGGTTGCGTGTCGCGGGCGTCGATCCGGCCGCCGAGATGCTCGCGGTGGCGCGGACTCGCGTACCGATCGCGCGCGCGGACGGCGCGCGGCTGCCGTTCGCCGATGGTGCGTTCGACGCCGCCGTGCTCGTCTGCGTCGTCGAGTTCACCGCCGATCCGATCGCCGTGCTGCGCGAGGCGCGGCGCGTCGCGCGCGAGCGCGTCGTCGTGCTCAGCGTCGTCAGCGACTCGTGGCTCGGCCTGCGGCGGCGGCTCGCCGGCGCGCTCGGGAACCCGATCTTCGCGCGCGCGACCTACCGCAGCCGCCGGCGGACGATCGCGCTCGCACGCGCGGCGGGAGCGAAGATCCTGCGCACGCGCAGCGCGCTCTTCCTGCCGCCGACGCTCGCCGGGCGGCTGCCGCGGCTCGAGGAGCGGCTGTCGCGCGGCTCGCTGCCGGGCGGCGGCGTCCTCGGGCTCGCGCTCAGCGCGTCGCGATGATCCAGACCGCGTGGACGATGCCAGGGATGTAGCCGAGGATCGTCAGCAGGACGTTCAGCCAGAACTGCGGGCCGATCCCGACCTGGAGGAAGACGCCGAGCGGCGGGAGGAGGACGGCGAGAATGATGCGTAGGACGTCCATGATTTGTGGCTCGGAGCGCAAGCGGCGTGCCGGCGGGGGGAGCGCAGCGCGGAGCCAGCGCCGGCCAGTCGTTCGCGCCATCGACGTTCCTTTCTTCAATCCCTGCTCGCGCAGCGGCTCGCGGAGCGGCTGCGCGAGCGCGGGCTCGCGAGCCGCGTCGACCTGGCGAACGAGCGGACCGACGGCCGTGCGTGGGACGTCCGCGGGGCTGCGCTCTGCGCGTCGGGTCGCCGAGCGCGCCGCTACTCCCCGCTCTTGAACAGGTCGAGGAAGCGGTCCTCGTACTTCGCGAACACGCCGTCGCGGTCGAGCTCGGCCTTGAGGGCGAGCGCCTTCGACCGGTCGTGCGCGGCCGCGTCGAAGAGCTGCTCGATGCGCGCCTCGCTCTCCGGGTCGAGCCCCTCGCTCTTCGGCCAGTCCTCCGGGACGTGCTGTTCGTCCTCGCAGGCGGCACGCGCGAGCTCGGACGCCTGCTGCGCCGCCTCCTCGAGCCGGCGCAGGTGCTCGGAGAGCGCGCGCTCGACATCCTGCGCCTGCGCGTCGAGCCGCCCGAGGTCGAGCTCGAGGCGCGCGAGCTTCGCGAAGCGCCGCAGCACCGCGGCCGACGCTTTGGGGTTTGCGACCGAGCTCGCGAAGAACGGGAACTCGCCGAGCAGGCACGCGCCCCCGAGGCCGCGCTCGGCCGCCGCGGCGAGCAGCACTCCGTTCAGCCCGCTGATCACCGCGTCCGCGAGGATCTCGACGTCGAGCCGCCGCACCTCATCGAGGAGCTTCTGCTCGGTCGCCGCGGCGAACACGCGCGCAGGCGCGTCCGGCCGGATCGGCGCGGCCATCGACGCGAACGTGACGACGCGCGACACGCCGAGCTCGCCCGCGACGTCGAGCAGCTCGCGCGCCGCGCGGTACGAAGTGCCCTGGCCCTGCTCGCTGCCGACGAAGATCACCAGGTCGGGGCCGTCGCCGGTGTTCTTCCAGCCGTAGAGCGCGCGCTGCGTCCGATCGAACGGCTGGATCAGGCCGCGCTCGATGCGGACCGAGCGGACGTCGGGATCCTGCTCGGGCGGGAGCTGCGCCATGGGAAGCGCACCGAGCGCCTGCACGAGCTGCCCGCCTGCGATGCGGGCGATGCCGCCCATGCCCGGCCACACGGCGACGAGCCAGGGACTGTCGAGCTGCATCGCGCTACTCGCGCCCGTCTTCCTCGTCCTCGAGCTCGTCGAGCAGCGTCTGGAACTCCGCCTCGGTCAGGAACGCGGCGACCTCTTGGAGGTTGCCGCCGTCCCAGGCGGCGAGCAGCTCCGCGTTGCCGAAATCGTGGTCCTCGAAGATCTTGCGGACGCGCACCGCGCGCCCCGCTTGCTGCGCTCTTTCGTTCACGTCGAGGCTCCTTTCGTGGATCCGCGGATCGGACTGCGAGCGAGTCGGTGCAACAATCGAGCCGGTGGCAGCCGCCCGCGCGTGAGGGCGGCTCGCGCTCATCGGCGTAGTCGGTGGTGCGACGTCCGTAGAATCGAAGGCCTATCCAGCCGATGAGCCCGCCCGTCGAGATCGCCCGCGCGTTGATGGCCGACTTCGCGCGGCGGACCGTCGTTCCGGGCGCGGGAGCGCCACGCCGTTCCCTGTGGACCGACGCGTTCGCCGTCTGCAACCTCCTCGAGCTGCACCGCGTGACCGGGGAGGCGGAGCACCTCGCGACCGCGCTCCGGCTCGTCGACGAGGTGCACGAGACGCTCGGTGAGGCGTTCGACGAGCGGCTCGAGTGGGAGCGCGACGGACAGTACTTCCACTATCTGACGAAGTGGATGCACGCGCTCGCGCGCGTCGCCCGGGCCACGGGGGACCGGGCTCGGTTGCTGCAGGCGATCGAGCTCGCGCGCGCGGCGCACGCGGGGTTCACCGTGGCGCTCCCCGGAGGCGGCAAGCGCCTGTTGGGGAAGACGAGCATCGATCTGTCGCGCCCGCTCCTCGACTCGATGGGGCAGCACGACCCGCTCGACGGGATGATCACGTTCCGGGCGCTGCGCTGGGCCGCGATCCGCGCGAGCGAGCCCCAGCAGGGCGCCTCGCTCGACGCCGCGATCGGTGACATGCGCGAGATGTGCGAGGGCGCGCGGTGGGCGACTGGCGACGCGTTGGGCATCGGTGGCCTCCTCGCCGACGCCCATCGACTGGCCGAGCTCGCGCGCGCCCGCGACGACGGAGGTGACGCTCGCCTGCTCGCGGAGCTCGTCGGCGGCGCCGCGCTCGGACTCGCGACGCTCGCGCACGGGCGCGCATTCGAGGCGCCCATTGCCCGCCGGGTCGCGTTCCGCGAGCTCGGTCTCGCGATCGGTCTGCACGCGGTCCAGCGCCTGGTGCCGATCGCGCGCGACCTGGACGTCGCGCATCTCGACGGTCTGGTCGCGTTCGTCCCGCTCGCCGCCGTGCTCGAGAAGTTCTGGCTCGACCCGGCGCACCAGGCGACCGACGCGTGGCGCGATCAACTCGACATGAACTCGGTGATGCTCGCGACGAGCCTCGTGCCGGACGGCTTCCTCGGCGCGTGAGCGTGCCCCCGATGCGGCTGCGGCGGACTCGCCGCTCGAGCGGTGGCGCGCCGGCGTGCGAGCGGACAGACTGAGCCCCAGGAGGACGAACCATGAAGAATGCACGAACGGCCGTGGCGATCTGCCTTCCCCTGCTCGGCGCCTGCGCTTCGGACGCGGCCTGGAGGTCCGAGGACGCGCTCCTCGCCGAGTCGGTCGAGATGCAGGTCGACGGCTCGGGCGACACGGTCGAGATCGAGTACCACGTCGCCGTGTCGATGGTGCCGGCGGAGGTGCGCGCCGCGATGGACGCGCTCCATCCCGGCGGCCGCACGACCGGCGCGGAGAAGGAGTACCAGGGCTCCGAGCTCTACTGGGAGATCACGAAGCAGGTCGGTGGGCGGGCGGTCGAGGCGATGTTCCTGCCCGACGGCACGCTCCACTCGCAGGAGATCGAGGTGCCCGCGACGGCGGTCCCGGAGGAGGTCAAGCGCTCGGTCGCGGCGATGGTCCGCGGCCAGGTGACCAAGTGGGAGGAGATCCGCGACGAGGACGGGGAGCTCGTCGAGTACCACGCGAAGGTCTCGTCCGGCGGGATGAAGTACAAGGCCAGCGTGTCGGCCGACGGCGAGGCGCTCGGCGTGGTGCGCGAGATCCCGGCGGAGATCGAGGTTCCGGTGCCGTAGAGGCGAGTTCTTCCTTCCTCGCAGCCGGAGCCGTAGCTCCCGCAAGCCGGTGCCGTAGCTCCCGCAAGGAAAGAAGTTCGCCCGGGACCAGACCCAGCGCTCTCGGTGGCCCCGGGCGAACAAGGGAGAAAGGGTTCTCTGCGTCCACGCTGTCCGAACCCCCCCGGCTGGACGGAGTGGGCGAGAAACCTCGGGCGGGGCATACCAAGAAGCGTGCCCGCGCCCGCGGCGGCCCTCCGGACGCGCAGGGCGCCCGCGGGCGCCCATGGGCAGGAGCGTTGTGTACAAACGGATGGCGAAGGCGCGCTGCGCGGCGGCGCTCCGTCGTCGTCGCGGGAACGCCCTGCTCGCTCGCGGCGGCACCCGACTTGCCACCGCTTCCCGACGTGCAGCACGACACGGAGGGGAGCCAGTCGAACGGGCGCGGAACGGAGCCCGAGAGTCGAAGCGAATTCGTCGTCGTGGCGAATCGGTTGCCGGTGCACCGCATCCGGCGTCACGGCAAGAGCGAATGGAGCACGAGCCCGGGAGGCCTCGTCTCCGCCCTCGTCTCGACGCTCCAGCGCGCGCGCGGGACCTGGATCGGCTGGCCGGGCGTCCGGGACGAGAGCTTCGAGCCGTTCGTCCACGACGGGATCGCGAACGTCCCGATCGCTCTGTCGCGCGCCGAGGCGGTCGGCTACTACGAGGGCTTCTCCAACGCGACGCTCTGGCCGCTCTACCACGACTGCGTCCGCCCGCCGGTGTTCCGGCGCGAGTGGTGGGAGCCGTACGTGCGCGTGAACCGGCGCTTCGCGGAGGCCGCCGACGAGTCGGCCGCCCCCGGCGCGATCGTGTGGGTGCACGACTACCAATTGCAGCTCGTGCCGGCGATGCTGCGCGAACGCAGGCCCGACCTGCGCATCGGCTTCTTCCTGCACATCCCGTTTCCGCCCCCGGAGCTCTTCCAGCAGCTCCCCTGGCGCAAGAGCATCGTCGAGGGGATCCTCGGCGCGGACGTCGTCGGCTTCCAGACCCGTGCCGGCGCCTCGAACTTCGCGCGCCTCGCACGCTGCCACGCCGGAGCGCTCACGCGCGAGAACGGCATCGAGCACGACGGCCGCACCGTGATCAGCAGGGCTTTCCCGATCTCGATCGACTACGACCGGTTCGCGGACGCGGCGCGCGACCCGCGCACGCTGCGGCGCGCCGAGCGGATCCGCAGCCGCATCGGCATCGGGCGGCGGATCCTGCTCGGCGTGGATCGGCTCGACTACACGAAGGGCATCGGCGCGCGGCTCGAGGCGTTCGGCGAGCTGCTCGGCTCGGGACTGGTGGCGCCGGGGGAGTGCGTGCTGATCCAGACGGCTGTCCCCAGCCGCGAGAGAGTGTCGGAGTACCGCTCGACGCGCGAGGAGATCGAGCGGCTCGTCGGCGAGATCAACGGCGAGCACGGCTCGATCGGTCGACCCGCCGTCCACTACCTCCACAAGACGCTCCCGTTCGAGGAGCTCGTGCCGCTGTACGTCGCCGCCGACGTGATGCTCGTGACGCCGCTGCGCGACGGGATGAACCTCGTCGCGAAGGAGTTCGTCGCCTCGCGCAACGACGAGCGGGGCGTGCTCGTGCTGAGCGAGTTCACGGGAGCGGCGTACGAGCTGCGCAGCGCGCTGATCGTCAACCCGCACGACATCGACGGCCTGGCCGCCACGATGAAGCGCGCGCTCGACATGTCCGACGCGGACCAGCGCCGGCGCATGCGCGGCATGCGCCGAGTCGTGCGCCGCAACGACGTCCACGCGTGGGCGCGCTCGTTCCTCGAGACGCTGGGGCACGAGCAGGACGACGAGGGCGCGGTGGAGGAGGCAAGTCCTCGCGCCCAGAGCGCGACGCGGGGAGCGTTCGCCAGCCGGATGCCCCTTTGACGGGGGCATGAGCGGACCGGAACGGGAGTTGCAGCCGCGTTCCGGATGAGGACCGACGAGCTGAAGTGGGCACGCAGCCTCGACGAGGCGCTGGAGCAAGCCGACGAGCGGGCGCTGCCGGTGTACGTCGACTTCTTCAACCCCGGGTGAGGCGGTTGCCAGCAGATGGATGCCGTGACGTATCCGGACGACGAGACGCAACGCTTCCTCGCCGAGCGCGTGGTCGCGGTCAAGCCGCAGATCGACCGCCACCCCGAGCTCGCCAAACGCTTCGGCGTCGCGTGGACGCCGGGGCTCGTGTGGCTCACGCCGCGCGGCGTGCCGTGCCACCGCAACGTCGGCTTCTTCGAGCCGGAGGAGCTGCGCGCCGAGTGTCTGCTCGGGTGCGCGCACGCCGCCGCGGCCGAGTCCGACTGGGAGACCGCGCTCGAGCGCTTCCGAGAGACCGCGCGGCTCTTCCCGGAGTCGCACGCCGCGCCGGCCGCGCTCTACTGGGCGGGCGTCTCGGCGAAGAAGGCCACGGGCGAGGCCGGCGCGCTGTTGGCGCTGTGGAAGGAGTTGCTCGTGGAGCATCCGGGTAGCGCGTGGGCGATGAAGGTCTCGTTCATCGAGAACGGCGGGGCGTCGTGAACGAGCGCAAGTCGACGACGCGCGCGGCGGCCGCGACCGCGCGCCCTACGCTGACGCGCGGCCAGCTCGGGCCGGCGCCGCTGCTCGAAGCGCTGCGCGCGGCGGGCACGAAGCACGTGTACGGAGACACCGCGGACATCGACGAGCTCGCGCGGACGATCTTCGTCGACGGGAGCGCGGCGCAGGAGGTCGACGGCAACACGGTCAACCAGCCGCTGGTGAAGCAGGTGCTGCCGCGGCTGATCGACGAGCCCGACACGACGGCCGCGGCGCACGCTCCCGCGCACGGCGCGAACGGGCGGTCGGATCACGCCGCGTGGAACTACGCGATCCTGTGCGCGCGCATCGGCAACGAGATGACGCGCGCGTTCGCCGCGGGGCGGCCGTGGGACGTCAGCCTGCAGTTGCACATGGGCCTGGTCGCGAGCTACGACGAGGCGCTGCGCGTCGGGACGTTCCTGCACGACATGGTGCCGAACGCGCTCGTCAAGGTGCCGTTCGCGCCCGACCGGCCGCACACGTTGCTCGTCGCGCGCGACTTGGAGCGCGCGGGAGTGGGCGTCAATCTGACGTCGACGTTCTCCGCGCGTCAGGTCGTCGTCGCGGCGCTGCTCGCGGACGTCAGCCGCACGAACGTGTTCCTCGGCCGCATCGAGCAAGGTCTCGAGGGCGAGCGGCTCGGCGAGCACGTCGTGCTCGAGGCGCAACGAGCGCTGCGCGCGCTGCGCGACGGCGACGGCATCGTGACGCAGCTCATCGCGGCGAGCATGCGCGAGTGGCGCTCGTTCGAGCGACTCGCGGGCTGCGACGCGTTCACGGCGCCGTGCGACGTGCTGTCCGCGTTCCTGCGCCAGGACGAGGTCGCGCCCGACGACGTGCGCGGCCGCCTCGACGAGGACGACGACTTCCGGGTCGGCGAGACGGTGCTCGCGAAGCTCGGACGCGAGCAGATCGCGCGCATGTACGACGTCGAGCCCGAGCTCGTCGACTTCCTGCACGACTTGCGCGCCATGCCGGACTGGACGGAGCTCACCGACGGCGACGAGCTGTTCGAGCGCTTCGACGCGGCCGGCTTCGGCGACGTCTTCCATTCCCCGGGCGACGTCGAGCGCGCCGAGGCGCGCGCAGCGAAGCTCCCGAAGCTCGACGGCGTCCTCGTGCGTCGCGCCGCGCTCGACGCGTGCTACAGCCTGCTCGCGAACGCCGACTTCGAGAAGCACCAGGCAGAGATCGACGCAGAGATCGTGAAGCGCGACTAGTCACCCACGCGGTACGGTCGTTACGACCGGTCGTTGCGACAGGGGTACGATGGGCAACGAGGCCCCGGGAGCGGAGGTGGAGGGATGCGCGAATCAGGAACGAAGCGGCAGGAGCGCAAGGCGGGGCGCACCGACGGCGAGCGCGCGGGCGAGGGCTTCCGCGCGATCCACGCGAAGGCGGCGCAGCTCGTGCGGCTGTCGCTCGAGATGACCGCCGCGGCGGGCTCCGGCCACCCGACGAGCGCCGCGAGCCTGGCGCACGTCGTCACGGCGCTGATGTACAGGCACATGCGCTGGGACCCGCGCGAGCCCGACCATCCCGCGGCCGACCGGCTCGTGCTCTCCGAAGGCCACGCGTGTCCGATCGTCTACGCCGCGTGCGCCGACCTCGGCGTCGCGATCGGCCGCGAGGGCGAGCGCCGGCCGATGACCCGCGACGACGCGCTGAGCCTGCGCGCGATCGACAGCATCGTCGACGGGCACCCCAACCCCGCGCTCGGCTTCCCCTTCTTTCCGGCGGCGACCGGCTCGCTCGGCCAAGGGCTGTCGGTCGCGGCGGGCATCGCGCTCGCGGCGCGGCTCGACGGGCTCTCGAAGCGCGTCTTCTGCTTGATCGGCGACGGCGAGAGCCGCGAGGGACAGATCTGGGAAGCGCTCGACTTCCTCGTCGACCACCGGCTGAACGCCGTGTGCCCGATCTTCAACGCGAACGGCCACGGCCAGACCGGCGTGGTCAGCGAGCAGCAGTGGGCGACGACGCTCGAGAAGAAGCTCGCCGCGTTCGGCGTGCAGCCGCTCGTGCTCGACGGCCACGAGCCGTACGAGATCCTGAACGCGCTCGAGGCGCACGAGGCGGCGAGCGCCGGCGACGGCAAGCCGGTCGCGCTCGTCGTGCGCACGATCAAGGGCTGGGGCTCGCCGTCGCTCGCGTCCCAGCCGAGCGGCAGCCACGGCAAGCCGGCCGAGGGCGACGAGCTCGAGCAGGCGCTCCGTGAGCTCGAGGAGGAGCGCGGGCGCCACGCCGGCGACGGCGACGGCGGCGGCGAGCTCGAAATCCGGCCGATCCCGGCGGACGAGGCGCACAGGAGCGCGGCGCAGCGCGCAGGCGCGTCGCTGCCGACGATGACCGAGGTGCTCGAGGGCAGCGGCGACGCGCGGGCGCTGCGCGAAGGCGGCGAGCTCGCGACGCGCAAGGCGTTCGGCCTGGCGCTGCGCGCCCTCGGCCGCGCGCGCCAGGACGTCGTCGTGCTCGACGGCGACGTGTCGAACTCGACGTACGCCGAGACGTTCGCCAAGGACGAGGCGTGCCGCGAGCGCTTCTTCGAGTGCCGCATCGCCGAGCAGAACATGGCGTCGGTCGCCGCCGGCCTCGCGTCGGCCGGCAAGCTCCCGTTCGCGTCGAGCTTCGGCAAGTTCCTGACGCGTGCGTACGACCAGATCGAGATGGCGCTCGTCAGCGGGCACCCGTTGCGCTTGGTCGGCTCGCACGTCGGCGTCAGCCTCGCGGCGGACGGCCCGAGCCAGATGGCGCTGCCCGACGTCGCGTGGTTCGCCGCGCTCGGGCGCGTGCGCCGCGACGGCCGGCCCCTCGTGTGGACGCTGACGCCGTCGGACGCCCGCTCGACGTACGCGCTCGTCGTCGGGACCGCGGCGGTTCGCGAGTCGATCTACCTGCGCACGCTGCGACCCGCCACGCCGCTCCTGTACGGCGACGACGAGCACTTCGAGCTCGGCGGGCACAAGGTGCTGCGCGAGGGCAGCGACGTCGCGATCTGCGCCTCGGGCTACATGGTCCACGAGGCGCTGCGCGCGGCCGAGCGGCTCGCGGCGGACGGGATCGAGGCGACGGTCGTCGACCTGTACTCGCTGCCGTTCGACGAGGAGCCGGTCGTCGAGCTCGTCCGCCGCGGCGGGGGGCGCGCGCTCTCGCTCGAGGACAACTACGGGGGGGCGCTCGGGTCCGCGCTCGCCGAAGCGCTCGCCGGCTCGCTGCCGGACGCGAAGCTGCGTAGCATGTTCGTGCGGGACGTTCCCAAGTCCGGCCGCACGCCCGACGACGTGCTCGCCGACCTGGGGCTCTCGAGCGACGAAGTCGTCGACGCCGCCCGGAGCCTGTGCCGAGGGTAGGCCGCCTCCGCTCGTCGCGGTCGGCGCGCCCCTGATCGACCGACCGACCGACCGACCGACGGACGAGAGAGGAGTGACGATGGAGCTGGCTTTCATCGGCCTGGGGAAGATGGGCGCGAGCATGGGCGCGCGCCTCGCTGCCGCGGGCCACGTCGCGTACGGCTACGACCGGAGCGAGGCGGCGCGCGCGGCGTTCGCGCAGCGCGGCGGCCGCGCGGCCGCGTCGATCGGCGAGGTGTGCGAGCGCCTGGCGTCGCCGCGCGTCCTGTGGCTCATGGTCCCCGCCGGCACGGCGGTCGACGCCGTGCTCGACGACCTCGAGCCGCGCCTCTCGAAGGGCGACGTCGTCGTCGACGGGGGCAACTCGCACTACCGCGACACGCAGCGCCGCGCGGCGCGCCTCGCCGAGCGCGGCCTCGCGTACGTCGACGCCGGCACGAGCGGCGGTGTCTGGGGCTTCGACGAGGGCTACTGCCTCATGGTCGGCGGTGAGGAGCGCGCGGTCGAGCACCTGCGGCCGCTGCTCGAGGCGCTCGCGCCCGCGCCCGACCGCGGCTGGGCTCGCGTCGGCGGGCCCGGCGCGGGGCACTTCGTCAAGATGGTGCACAACGGGATCGAGTACGGCGCGATGCAGGCGTACGCCGAGGGCTTCGCGATCCTGGCGAAGAAGAAGGAGCTCGCGCTCGACGTCGCGCACGTCGCCGAGCTCTGGCGGCACGGCAGCGTGATCCGCTCGTGGCTGCTCGACCTGACGGCGGCGGCGCTCGCGGAGGAGCCGGCGCTCGGCAGCGTCGAGCCGTGGGTCGACGACTCGGGCGCGGGGCGCTGGACGGTCGCGGAGGCGGTCGACCTCGACTGCCCGGCGCCGGTGCTCACGCTCGCGCTGATCGAGCGGCTCGGCTCGCGCGAGAAGAACAGCTTCGCGCACAAGCTGCTCGCGGCGATGCGGGCGCAGTTCGGGGGCCACGCGGTGCATCGCAAGGAGGAGCGCTGACCGTGCCCTCGCAGGAAGCGGAGCCGCACGTCTTCGTCCTGTTCGGCGCGACCGGCGATCTCGCGCGCCGCAAGCTCTTGCCGGCCGTGCACCGCCTCTCGCGCGAGGGGGCGCTGCGCCGCGGCTTCCATGTACTCGGCGTCGCGCGCGACCGCGGGCTCGGCGACGACGGGTTCCGCGCGCTCGCGCGCGAGGCGCTGCAGGAAGCGGGCATCGAGGACTTCTCCGCCTGGTGCGATCACTGCTTGCACTTCCAGGCGGTCGGCGGCGAGGGCGACTACGCCGCGCTCGCGCGGCGGCTCGAGAGCATCGAGAGCGACGGCTTCATCCCCGGCAACCGCGTCTTCTACCTCGCGGTGCCGCCCGGCGCGTTCGCGGGCATCGTGCGCGGGCTGGGCGAGTCGGGCCTCGCAGAGAGCAAGGGGTACGCGCGCCTGGTGCTCGAGAAGCCGTTCGGCCGCGACCTCGAGGACGCGCGCACGCTCAACGAGCTCGTGCACCGCTGGTTCGACGAGTCGCAGGTCTACCGCATCGACCACTTCCTCGGGAAGGAGACGGTGCAGAACCTGCTCGTCTTCCGCTTCGCGAACGCGCTGTTCGAGTCGCTGTGGAGCCGCAACCACGTCGACTCGGTGCAGATCACGGTGGCCGAGGACGCGGGCATCGCCGGCCGCGAGGGCTACTACGACAAGGTCGGCGCGCTGCGCGACATGGTGCAGAACCATCTGACGCAGATCCTCACGCTCGTCGCGATGGAAGTGCCGGCGACGTACGACGCGGACTCGATCCGTACCGAGAAGACGAAGGTGCTGCGCTCGACCAAGCCGCTCGAGCGCGAGCGCGTCGTGTTCGGGCGCTATGCCGCGGGCAAGGCCGGCGGCGCGCCCGTGCCGGGCTACCTCGAGGAGGAGGGCACCCCGCGCGACTCGCGTACCGAGACGTACGTCGCCCTGCGCGCGTCGATCGACAACTGGCGCTGGCAGGGCGTGCCGTTCTACTTGCGCACGGGCAAGCGCATGGAGCGGCGCTCGACCGAGGTCGCGGTCGTGTTCCGCCGGCCGCCGGTCGCGCTGTTCCGCAGCATGGAGCTCGGCGAGGTGCCGCAGGACGTGCTGCGGATGACGCTGCAGCCCGACGAGGGGTTCTCGCTCCACGTCGACGTGAAGCGGCCCGGCTCGCCCGCCTCGCTCGCGAAGGTGCCGCTCGAGTTCCGCTATGCGTCCGCGTTCGGCGCGATGGCGGACGCGTACGTCACCCTGCTCCTCGACGTGCTCGAGGGCGACCAGACGCTGTTCGTCCACGCCGAGGAAGCGGAGCTCGCGTGGAAGCTCTACCAGCCGCTGCTCGACGGCGAGACGCCGGTGCACGAGTACGCGGCGGGCTCCTGGGGGCCGCAGGAGGCCGACCGGCTGCTCGAGCGCGACGGGCGCGCGTGGAGGAACGAACGATGAGGTCGGCCGGGGCCTCACCCGTCACGATCGAGGACCACGGCATCGTCGGCGACCTGTTCACGGTCGCGCTCGTCGCGATCGACGGGTCGATCGACTTCATGTGCTTCCCGTGCTTCGACTCGCCGACGATCTTCGCGTCGCTGCTCGACGAGAACGGCGGCCGTTTTCGAATCGCGCCGGTGCTCGAATCGGCGCAGCAGCGCCAGCTCTACCTGCCCGACTCGAACGTGCTCCTGACGCGTTTCCTGTCGCAGGAGGGCGTCGCCGAGATCAGCGACCTGATGCCGGTCGAGGCCGAGGGCACGGTCGCGCACAACCTCGTGCGGCGCGCGAAGACCGTGCGCGGCGAGGTCCGCTTCCGGCTCGCGTTCGAGCCACGCTTCGACTACGGGCGCGCGTCGCACGTCGTCGAGCGGCAAGGGAGCGGCTGCCTGCTGTTCCGCTCGGAGGGGCCCGACCGCACGGCCGTGCTCCTGCGCAGCTCGATCCCGCTCGAGGTTCGCGAGGGCGACGCGCGCGCCGAGTTCACGCTGGGCGCGGACGAGCACGCCGACTTCGTCATGGAGCTCTACGAAGGGACGGAGAGCCCGTGCGCCATGCCGGACTACGTCGCCGACTCGTTCAAGCGCACGCTGGACTATTGGCGCGCGTGGATCGGGCGGTGCACGTACGGCGGCCGCTGGCGCGAGATGGTCAACCGCTCGGCGCTCACGCTCAAGCTGCTCTCGTCGCAGCGCCACGGCTCCTTCGTCGCGGCCCCCACGTTCGGCCTGCCCGAGGTGATCGGGGGCGAGCGGAACTGGGACTACCGCTACACGTGGATCCGCGACGCCTCGTTCGCGGTGTACGCGCTGTTCCGCCTCGGGTTCACCGAGGAGGCGCGCGACTACGTGGGTTGGATCGGCGAGCGCTGCGTCGAGATGGACGGCGGCGGCGCGTTGCGCGTGCTCTACCGCGTCGACGGGAGACAGGATCTCGACGAGCAGGTCCTCGAGCACCTCGCCGGCTACGCCGGGTCGCGGCCGGTGCGGATCGGCAACGACGCGTACCGCCACCTCCAGCTCGACATCTACGGCGAGCTGATGGACGCGGTGTACCTGTACGACAAGTACGGCGAGCAAGTCTCGCTCGACCTGTGGGAGCAGCTCGGACGGCTGCTCGACTGGCTCGCGGACAACTGGAAGCGGCCGGACGAGGGCATCTGGGAGACGCGCGGCGGCAAGCGCGACTTCCTGTATTCGCGCGTGCTGTGCTGGGTCGCGTTCGATCGCGCGGTGCGCATCGCGCGGCGCCGCTCGCTGCCGATGCCGGGCGCGCGCTGGATCGAGGTGCGCGACGCGATCCACCGCGACATCCGCGCGAGCTTCTGGAACGACGAGCTCGGGGCGTTCGTGCAGTCCGCCGGCAGCGACACCCTCGACGCGAGCGCGCTCGTCATGCCGCTCGTGCGCTTCATCGGGCCGACCGATCCGCGCTGGCTGTCGACGCTGCGCGCGATCGACGAGCGGCTCGTCGAGGACGCGCTGGTGCACCGCTACCGCAACGACCACGGCTTCCCCGACGGGCTCGAGGGGACCGAGGGCACGTTCAGCCTGTGCTCGTTCTGGTACGTCGAGTGCCTCTCGCGGGCGGGCAAGTTGAAGCAGGCGCGGCTCGCGTTCGAGAAGATGCTCGGCTACGCGAACCACCTGGGTCTGTACGCGGAGGAGCTCGGCCCGCGCGGCGAGCAGCTCGGCAACTTCCCGCAGGCGTTCACGCACATCGGCCTGATCAGCGCGGCGTACGACCTCGACCGGCGGCTGCGGATGGCGGGGGAGGATGCATGAGCTCGCTGCGCGTCTTCCCCTCGTCCGAGGCGCTCGCCGACGCGGCGGCGGACGCGATCGTCGAGATCGTCGGCGCGGCGCTCGCGGCGCGGGGGAGCGCGCTCGTCGCGCTCGCCGGCGGCACGACGCCGGTCGCGGCGTACCGCCGCGTGTCGGGCTCCACGCGCGCGAAGCGCGTCGACTGGGAGCGCGTCGACTTCTTCTTCGGCGACGAGCGCTGCGTCCCTCCGGACGACGCGCGCAGCAACTTCCGCACGGCGCATGAGCACCTGCTCGACCCGCTCGGCGTCGCTCCCGAGCGCGTGCACCGCATCCGCGGCGAGCTCGGCGCGCCGGCCGCGGCCGAGGCGTACGAGGACGAGCTGCGCGGCGCGCTCGCCGGCGACGGGCGCTTCGATCTCGTGCTCCTCGGCCTGGGCGAGGACGGGCACACGGCGTCGCTCTTCCCTGGGGCGCCCGCGCCCGGTGTCGGGGCGCTCGCCGTCGCGGCGCGCGCGCCCGCCGAGCCGCGCGAGCGCGTCACGCTGACGCCGGCCGCGCTGCTGCGCTCGCGCTTCACGCTGTTCCTCGTCGAGGGCGAGCGCAAGGCGCGCGCGCTCGCCGCGGCGCTGCGCGACGAGACGTCGATCGCGCGTCGCGTCGTGCCGCCCGACGGCGCGAGCGCCTGGCTCGTCGACGCGGCCGCCGCGAGCCTCGCAGAGGCGCCGCCGTGATCCTCGGCGGCGACGTCGGCGGCACGAAGACGAACCTGGGGCTCTTCCGCGCGGACGGAGCGCGCCTCGAGCCCATCCGCGTCGAGAGGTTCCTCAACGCCGGCCACGCGAGCCTCGAGGCGATCCTCGCGCTGTTCCTCGCGGACGAGCGCGCGCCGATCGAGGCCGCCTGCGTCGGCGTCGCGGGGCCGGTCGTCGCCGGCACGGCCGACGCGACGAACCTGCCGTGGCTCGTGTCCGAGCGCGAGCTCGCGCGCAAGCTCGGCACCGAGCGCGTCGAGGTCGTGAACGATCTCGTCGCGACCGCCGAGGGCATCCCCGCGCTCGCCGACGAGGACGTCGGGGTCGTCGCCGCAGGAGTCGCGGCGGCCGACGCGGCGCAGCTCGTCGTCGCCGCGGGAACCGGGCTCGGGGTCGCGTACCTCGTGCCGGTGGGCGGCGGGCTCGTCGCGCACCCGTCGGAGGCGGGGCACGCGACGTTCGCGCCGCAGGACGAGGAGCAGCACGCGCTCGCCCGCGCATTGCGCGAGCGCTACGGCCGCGTGAGCAACGAGCGCGTCGTGTCGGGCCCGGGTCTGGTCGACGTGTACGAGCACTTGGGCGCGCGCGGCATGCCGCCCGACGACGAGGCGTTCCAGCGGCGCTGGCGAGCGGGCGAGCGCGGCGTGCTCGTGACCGAGTACGCGCTGGCCAAGCGTTCCGAGCGCACGCACCGTGCGCTCGAGCTGTTCGTTTCGTGCTACGGCGCGGTGGCCGGCGATCTCGCGCTCGCCACGCTGGCCCGCGGCGGCGTGTGGATCGGCGGCGGCATCGCCCCGGCGATCGAGGCGGCGCTGTGCGACGGCACCTTCCTCGCGTCGTTCGTCGACAAGGGTCGGTTGCGCCCGCTCGTCGAGGCCGTTCCCGTGCGCGTGATCCGCAACCCGCTCGCCGCGCTCCACGGCGCCGCCCGCCGCGCCGCGCGGCTGCGCTGAAGGACGCGGAGCAGCGCGCGACGACGCGGTGTCGCACGCTGTGCTCCGCGCTCGTCCGCCGCGGGATCGAGCGCCTCAGTCGTCGCCGAGCGTCCGCTCCACGTTGCTGGCCGGCGGCGCGGCGGTCGGCGTCGTCCCCTCGACCGACGGGACCGAAACGTCGTGCTTCGTGGTTTCGTTCGTGCTCCAGCGGTGCTCGGGTCGCGCGAGGATCTCGTCGAGCACGGCCTCCGCCGCGTCCGCCTCCGCGACGTGACCCTGCTCGCGGGCGTGCGCGATCAGCTCCCGCGCCATCGGCACGACCTCGACGTAGAAGCGCTCGGCGACTTCGTACATCCCGTGCCAGTGGGCGTAGTCGGGCGCCATCATCGACGCGCCATGGCGCGCGCGCCGGCCCTCGTGGTGCCACAGGTAGAACCACGCCCACTCGATCTCCTCGTCGAACTGCGTCTGCGTGAGCATGCCGTTCGCGCGCAGCGCCGACATGAGCGCCTGGCCCGGCTTGCCGAACTTCTCGTTGTACAGGATGACGAAGTCGTCGTATTGCTCGTAGAACGCCGCGACGTAGTCGGGAGCGTGGCACACCTTGCACGCGTTCTGCATGCGCGCGCGCTTGTTCTGCCACGAGTCGGCCGTCGCCGCGGCGCGCGCGGCCGGATCGCTCGTCGTGATCACGTCGCCGTTCACGTCGGTGTCCATCAGCAGGCTGACCGGCGGGCGGTTCGTCCACGAGATGCGCTCGCCCGGATCGTGCGTCATGCGTTCGCCGTTGTTCACGTTGCCCGACATGTGGCACGACGCGCACGTCGGCGCCTGCGCGTAGTCCTTCCCGAGGATCCACGACTCGCCGTCGAGGTTCATCTCGTCCATCAGGTCGCGGTAGGCGACGCCGTGCTTCGACTCCTCGTACACCTCCTTCTGCGGGTGGTCTGGGCCGAGGTGGCACTTGCCGCAGTTCTCCGGGCGGCGCGCGCGGCGCGGTGAGAAGTCGTGCCGGCTGTGGCACGCCGCGCACGAGCCGAGCGTGCCGTCGAGGTTGATCCGGCCGATGCCCGTGTTCGGCCAGGTGCCGCTGACGAGGATCGGCTTGCCGCTCTCGTCGCGCGCGATCCGCGCCACGGCTTCCTGGTTGGTCGGCTGACCCTTCGGGCCGGGCTGGAGCGCCGTCACGTCGATCACTCCGCCGTCCGTGCCGCGCAGCGCGACCTTGCTGCCGTGGCACTGCCAGCAGCCGGTCTGCGCGCTCGCCATCCCGTCGACTCGGTCCACCCCCGGCATGCCCGGCGTCGGCGAGTGGGGGTCGAACGTGCCGCGCATGCCCTCGACCGTTTCTGCGAGGAAGTTGTCGAGCGAGTGGAGGATCTCGCCGGCGGCCGCGTGGTGGCTGCGCGCGAACTCCGCCGACTCCGCGGGGTGGCAGTGCGCGCAGTCGCGCGGCGTCACGATCGTCGCGATGACCTGGCCGTAGTGATCGAACGCGTCGGCGTCGCCGCGCTCGGCGGCGTGGCACTCGTAGCAGCCGACGCCCTTCTCCGCGTGCGTGCTGCCCTTCCAATGGGCGATGATGCCGGGCGTCGTCTCGGCGTGGCAGTCGACGCACCGGCTCGAGCTCGCCGGCACGGCGATGATCGGTTCGTCGAGGCCGATCTCCGCACGCCGGCGGGTCACCTCCATCCACTGGACGAAGACCAGCGACGCGAGGAAGAGGAAGCCGAGCGCGCCGACGAGGACTTGTTTGGCGTTCAGGCTCATGGGGACGGTCTTTCGCTCAATGGGCGACAGCGCCCTCCCACACCGTCAGAGCGACGATGCAGAGGACGGCGACGACGCCTATCCAGGTGCTCGCGTTCCGCAGCCGCGCGCTCTTGCGCAGTTGCGCGTCGATGAAGGGCCACAGGAACATCGCTACGACGATGAAGCCCATCGAGAGCACCGCAGCGGTGCCGGAGAACAGCTTGAGCCAGCGGAACGCGACGTAGAAGAACCACTCCGGCTTGATGACCTCCGGCGTGGTGAGCGGGTCGGCGCGCGGACCCATCTCGGGCGGCAGGATCGTCGCGAGCGCCGAGAGCAGGATCATCAGCACGAGGCCGATCGCCAGCTCGGTGAGCATGTGGTCGGGGAAGAAGTCGAACGTGCCGGTGTCGCGCGGCGTGAGGTCGCGGCCCGACTCGTCCTCGCCGTGCGTGACGCCGTGCAGGCGGATCAGCGCCACGTGGATCGCGAGCAGCACGATCATCGTCCCCGGCAGCACCGCCGCGTGGAGCAGGAAGAAGCGCGAGAGCGTGCGCTCGTTGTAGACCTCGCCGCCGAGCAGGAGCGTCTTCATCAACCCGCCGACGCCGGGCACGGTGTCGGCGATGTTGGCGCCGACGGTCGCGCCCCAGTAGCTGAGTTGCTCGTAGACGAGGCTGTAGCCGGTGAAACCGACGACCAGCGTGCACACGAGCAGCGCCATGCCGATCATCCAGTTCAGCTCGCGCGGCTTGCGGTACGCGCCGGTGAAGTAGACGCGCATCTGGTGCAGCACGACGCTCGCGACCATCAGCGTCGCGGCCCACTTGTGGATCCCGCGCAGGAACCAACCGTAGGACGCCTCTTCGGTGATGTAGAGCACCGAGTCGTACGCCGTTTGGGGCGACGCCTGGTAGTAGAACGCGAGCAGGATGCCGCTCACGATCTGCACGACGAACAGATATGCCGGCGTGCCGCCGAGGCAGAACCACCAGCGCTTGAGGTGGTTGGGGACCGGCTCGTTCGTCAGCTCGCGCAGCTTCGCTCCCGAGACGGGAACGCGCTCGTGCCACCACGTCGCGACGCCCACTCAGGCGTCCTCGTTCGGCCGCGGGAGGCTGCGCACGGGCACCTGCACGTACAGCAGGCCGCGCCCGACCTCGAGCGGATAGCGCGGCAGCGCCTGGCCCGCCTCGGCCGGCGGCCCCGAGACGGGGTCGCCGGTCGGCGTGAACACGCCGTTGTGGCACGGGCAGAAGAAGCGCGTGTTCTGCGGCTCCCAGTGCACCTGGCAGCTGAGGTGCGGGCACACGCTCGAGAGCGCGACGAAGTCCTCGGCGGCGTCGCCGCCCGTCTCGTTGCGCGCGATCGAGATCGACTCGCCGCTCGGCGCGCGGAACGAGAGCGCGCTGCCGGGCGCGATCGATGCGACGCGGGCGACGAAGACCCACGCGAGCTCGCGCGGCCGAGGCGGGAACAGATAGCGCCCGCCCATCGCCGCGCACGCGCCGTAGCTCGCGACGAGGCCGCCGGCCATGAACCAGGTCGACGCGCGCGCGAGCATGCCGCGCCGGTCGAGGTGCGAAACATCGTGCGGCTCGGACACGAGCCGCGGGTCGGCATCGTGCGGCTCACCCACGAGCCGCGAGCCTACAACTTGCGTGGCCTATTAGTAATGCCGAAACCGCAGGCCGGCCGGACGCTCGAGCGACGCCTGAAATGCTGGCGTGGCGCTTCGTCGTGTCGACCGCGTCACTCACCGTCGTTCGCGAAGACGTAGTCGTCGCCGCCGGCGCTCGCGTGGCACGCGATGCAGCCCTCGTCGGCTCCGGCGCCGATGCGGCCGGCGAGCGGGACGCCGTGCTCGTTCACCACGATCGCGCCCTGGGGCGTGAACGCGGCCCAGAACCAATTGCCGTGCGCGGGGGCGTAGCCCTCGATCTTCTTCATCACCGTGATCGACTGGAGCGTCGCGTCGTCGCGTGCGGAGTGGTTCTCCTTCGCGATGATCGTTCCGTCGGCGAGCCCCTCCGGCTCGGCGAGCGCGGCGGCGTTGACGTAGACCTGCAGCCATTCGCCGTGCGGGCTCTCACCTTCCTGCCAGCCGTCCATGCCGGGGAAGCTGCGCCACGTGTCGGCGTAGCCGCGCATGTCGCGCCACAGATCCTCCGCACGGGCGACGTCCGGCGCCTGTCCGAAGGCCGGGTCCTGCCCGACGTCGGTCCCCGCGTCCTGCACGCCGGCGCCGTCGCCCTGGCCGAGCGTCTCGATCGTGACGGTCGTGTCCTCTCGCTGCCCATCCACCGGATCCCGCGCGGTGTGTTCCGCCTCGGGCTCGCCGCTGCTCTCGCACGCGGCGGCGACGAGCAGCAGCCCTGCAACCGCCGCGGCCGTCCGCGTCACAGTCCTCGTCGCTCGCATCGCGCTCTTCTTGCTCGGGGCTCGGCTCGGCGGATCACACCAGCGTGTACTCGCTCACACGCTCGTAGCGTTTCTGCACGTCTTGCCAGTTCACGACGTTCCAGATCTCCTCGGCGTATTCCGCCTTGCGGTTGTGGAACTGCAGGTAGTACGCGTGCTCCCACGCGTCGAGGACGAGCAGCGGGAGCGACCCGGCGCCGGAGTTGTGCTGGTGGTCGTAGATCTGCTCGACGACGAGGCGCTTGCCGAGCGGCTCGTAGGCGAGCGCGCCCCAGCCCGAGCCCTGGACGGTCGAGACCGCCTTCGTCATCTGCATGCGGAAGCTGGCGAACGAGCCGAAGCTCTGTCCGATCGCCTTCGCGAGCGCGCCGCTCGGCTCGCCGCCGCCGTCGGGGCCGAGGTTCTTCCACAAGAGCGAGTGCAGCACGTGGCCGGAGAGGTTGAACGCGAGCGTCTGCTCGAGGCCCACGAGCGCGCCGAAGTCCTCCTTCGCGCGCGCCTTCTCCAGCTTCTCGAGCGTCGCGTTCAGCCCCTCGACGTACGTCGCGTGGTGCTTGTCGTGGTGCAGCTCGAGCATCTCGGCGTTGTAGTGGGGCTCGAGCGCGTCGTAGGCGTAGGGCAGCGCGGGAAGCTCGTAGGCCACGGATTGTCCTCGCTGGGTCTGGGGCTGGTCCGGGTGTTCGATCGGCGTGCGATGCGTGCGGACGGAGGTCGTACGGAAGGCATCTGCGGAAAGAACCACGGTGCAATATACGGGCCGCAACGGGGCGCCCTCGGCTGCCGAGCGGCCGAGGCAGCTTGCTCCTGCTCGTTGCAACGCGTTGCAAGAACTGCAGGGATCGTCGTCAAACCGGGGGGCTCCGGTGCCGATCCTGGCCCACCCCGTCCCGGGGCCCACGGAGCGAGCTTCCCCACAATTTCTGCGAACTCTTGCTGGCGCGGGGAATCGCTGCGAACTTATGTCAGTGCGAGAGCCCACGAGCGCTTCGGCCGGCCGCGCCGCCACGGGGATCTCGGGTCTCGACGAGGTGCTGCGCGGTGGGTTCCCCCGCGAGCACATCTACCTCGTCGAGGGCGAGCCCGGCTGCGGCAAGACGACTCTCGGGATGCAGTTCCTGCTCGAAGGGCTGCGCCAAGGCGAGCCGGGCATGCTCGTCGTCTACTCCGAGACCGCGGATGAGATCCGACAGATCGCCCGCGCCCACGGCTGGGACCTGGGCAGCCTGTGCATCCACGAGTGGAGCGAGAAGGAGGAGCGTGGCGTGGCCGAGCCGTACACGCTCTTCCACGCGGGCGAGCTCGAGCTCGGCGAGTCGATGAGCGAGCTGTTGGCGGAGATCGAGCGCCACCGTCCGCGGCGGCTCGTGTTCGACGCGGTCGCGGGTCTGCGCATCGTCTCGCCCGACCCGGCCTTCTATCGGCGCCACCTCCAGCAGTTGCGCGACTTTTTCGTCGACCGTGCGTGCACGACGCTGCTCGTCGACGACGAACAGGACCGGCGCGCACAGACGCTCGTGTACGGGCTGCTCAAGCTCGAGAACCACGCGCAGGAGTACGGTCCAGACCGGCGCCGCTTGCGCGTCGTCAAGTTGCGGAGCAGCGACTTCGCCGCGGGCTACCACGACTTGACGATCCGCACCGGCGGCGTCGAGGTGTTCCCGCGGCTCGTGATCACGAACGATCGCGCCGAGCTCGATGACCGGGAGCCGGTGCGCAGCGGCCTACGCGAGCTCGATCTGCTGCTCGCCGGCGGTCTCCAGCCCGGCACGAGCACGCTCTTCACGGGACCGGCGGGAACGGGGAAGTCGACGCTCGCCGGGATCTATGCGGTCACGGCGGCCGGTCGCGGCGAGCGCTCGAGCGTGTTGCTGTTCGACGAGACGCGCGCGACCTGGGTGGAGCGACTGCGCAGCCTGGGGCACGATCCGAGGCCGCACATCGAGTCGGGCCTCGTCTGCCTGCGCCGCGTCGACCCCGCGCAGGTGTCGCCCGGCGAGCTCGCGCACACGCTGCGCGAGGACGTCGCGAGCGAGGCGGCGATCATCGTGTTCGACAGCCTGAACGGGTACCTGCGCGCGATGTCCGAGGAGCGCCACGTCGCGATGCAGTTGCGCGAGCTCCTGACGTTCCTCGGCGTCGCGGGGGTCACGACGCTCCTCACGCTCGCGCAGCGCGGCATGCTCGAGCCGGTGGCGTCGACGGGCATCGACATGAGCTACTTCGCCGACGTCGTCGTGGTGCTGCGCTACTTCGAGGCGCGCGGCCAGATCCGTCAGGCCCTGTCGGTCCTGAAGAAGCGCATCGGTGGTCATGAGCGCACGATCCGCGAGCTGCGCATCGACGGGCGCGGCGTGCGGATCGGCGAGCCGCTGAGCGACTTCTCCGGCGTGCTGACGGGCGTCCCGGAGTTCCTCGGGCAGAGCGAGACCCTGCTCGACACGCGCGATGGATGAGTCGTATCGAGGCACCGAGCGGATCCTCGTCTTCGCGCCGGTCGGCCGCGACGGCGAGCTCGCGAACCACGTCCTTGCCCGCGCGGGGCTGGCGACCCGCGTCTGTGGCTCGATGGACGAGCTGTGCGCCCAGCTCGTCGACGAGGGCGCCGGCGCCGCGCTCGTGTCCGAGGAAGGCTGCGCCAACGGCGGCGCGGACCGGCTCCTCGAAGCGCTCGACGCGCAGCCGCCGTGGTCCGACCTCCCGCTCGTGCTGCCGGCGAGCGCGCGTCCTTCGACGCGCGGCCAGCTCGAATGGCTCGACGCGCTCGCCGGCCGGCGCAGCGTGACGTTCCTCGAGCGGCCGGTGCGCGTGATGACGCTCGTCAGCGCTCTGCGCTCCGCGCTCCAGGCGCGCCGTCGGCAGTACCTGACTCGCGACCTGCTCGCGCGGCTCGGGGACGACGTCAAGCGGCGCGACGAGTTCCTCGCCGTGCTCGCGCACGAGCTGCGCAACCCGCTCGCGACGATCCACTCGGCGCTGCGGCTGCTCGCCGACCGGCGTCCGCGCGACGCCGAGGAGGCGCACACTCGCCGCGCGATCCAGGAGGCGACGGCGAGCCTCGCGCGGCTCGTCGACGATCTGCTCGACGCGAACCGCCTGTCGCACGGCAAGATCTCGCTGCGCCGCCGGCGTGTGCCGCTCGCGCACGTCGTGCAGCGCTCGATCGACGCGGTCGCCAGTCTCGTCGAAGCGCGCGAGCACCGGCTCGAGGTCGACATCGAGCCGCCGAGCATGGAGATCGACGTCGACCCGTTGCGCATGCAGCAGGTGATCGCGAACCTGCTCGACAACGCGGCGAAGTACACGCCGCGCGGCGGGAACTTGCGGCTCGAGGCGCGCGCGGACGAGCGCGAGTGGCGTCTCGTCGTCCAGGACGACGGCGTCGGCCTCGAGCGGACGTCCATCGATGCGATCTTCGCGCCGTTCTCGCAGATCGTCCGCCGCGGCGCGGCGCGCGGCGGGCTCGGCATCGGGCTGACGCTGATCCGCCAGCTCGTCGAGCTGCACGGCGGCCGGATCGAGGCCTCGAGCGCGGGGAGCGGCCGGGGGAGCACGTTCACGATACGCCTGCCGCGTCCGGCCGCGCCGTCGGCGCGCGTCCGCGTCAAGCGCCCGGCCGCGCGCCGCGCGGAGACGGCCGGGAAGCTCGACGTCCTGCTCGTCGAGGACGATGCGGTCGCCGCCGGGCTGCTCGGCAAGCTGCTGCAGCGCTCCGGCCACGCGGTCCGCACCGCGCTGTCCGGCGCCGAGGCCCGCAGCGCCGCCCGCGCCGGCCGCGCGGACGTCGCGCTCCTCGACATCGACCTGCCCGACGCGACCGGCTACGAGCTCGCCGTCGAGATGCGCGAGATGCAGCCGCATCTGCTGCTCGTCGCGCTCACCGGCTTCAGCGACGAGAGCTCGAAACGGCGCATCGCGAGCGCCGGCTTCGACCACCACCTGACGAAGCCGCTCGACTTCGCCGCGCTGGACGAGATCCTCGCGGAACGGTTCGCCCGCCGCTGACCTGGGGCAGCGCCGACGGGCGTCACCCCGGGAGGTGGTCGCGCGGGCCGCCGGGGTCGACGAGCGGCGTCCCGGCAACCGGGTCCCGCGGACCGTCGGCGTCGACCTCGAGGCGCACGAGGCGGCGGCGCGGCCCGCTGTCGAGCCGCTCGAGGCCGGCGACGAAGCCGTGGCGCTCGACGGCGGCGGCGACCTCTTCGGGCGTGCGGCCGAGGTGCTCGGCGAGCAGCTCGGACGTGATCGAGCGGAGCACGGAGCGCGAGCGCTCGTCGTGCGCCTCGACCGCGAGGTCGCACTCGCTGTCGAAGCCCATCGAGCGGTTGTTCATGTTCGACGATCCGACGCGCAGGAAGCGGTCGTCGACGGCGATCAGCTTCGAGTGCACGTCGATGTCGTGCTCGCGCCCGCGCGCGTCGGTGACGGTGGGGTAGTAGACGCGCAGCCGTCCGCCGCCGGGCGCCGCCGCCAGCCGTCGCAGCAGCCGGTCGCGGTTCTCGCCCATCGCGTAGCGCTCGATCATGCCGTCGTTGCGCTTGTTCACGACCGCGACGATCTCGGGCCCGTCGCGCCGCTCGAGCAGCTCGGCGAGCGCGTCTCCGACCACCACCGCCGTGAAGTACTGCGTCTCGACGTACACGCGCTCGCGCGCCGAGGCGAGGGCCTGGAGCGTCAGCGCCTCCGCCTCGCGGATCTCCGGCTGGTCGCCGTGCGCGGGCCGCGTGCGCGCGATGCCGACGTCGACGTCCCGCAGACGCACCGCGAGGTCCGCCGGCCACGTGTCGGCCGCCTCGACCGCAGGGACGAGCTCTTCGGTCACGTCGTGCCAGCGCGTGCGCGCGAGCTCAGCGAGCGACGCGGCCGCCGCCCCGTCGACGGCGAGCTGGACGTCGTGCTTGGGCCCGTACGCCTTGCCGTGCCCGTCGACGCGCTCGGGGTCGTCGGGCTCGTGCGCGCGCGTGTCCCAGCGGGCCGCCGTCAAGTCGATGCCGCCGGCGAACGCGACGGCGTCGTCGACGCAGACGAGCTTCTCGTGGTGCGAGGCGCCGAGCGGATGATCGTTGGCGAATCGGAAGTGCAGGCGCGGATGGTTCGGCCAGCTCGGGTCCAGAGCGGGCGGCAGCGACAGGGTCTGTCCGTAGACGAGGGAGAAGCCCCAGATCAGGATGCGGATCTCGAGCTCCGGCCGGCGGTCGAGCAGCTCCGGCAGGTACTCGCGCAGCGGCTGCGAGCCGGGCCCGTCGCCGCGCGGGTCGAGCACGAGGTCGGCCTCGAAGTCCCAGCCGAGGATCAGGATCGAGCGCTGCGCCCGCTCGAACGCGTCACGCAGCGCGCGGAAGTACGGGTCGGCGTCGACGAGGACGCAGACGCGTCCGGCGGGGGCGACGCGCCAGCACGTGTCGCCGGGGCGCAGGAGGGGACGTGAGGGGTGCCCGTTGGGGGACGGCGGGAGGGTCATGGCTCATGGGTCGACGTCCGGACGAGGACGTCCCCCGGGCTGTCTGCAACGACCGCGCCGCGAAGCGGCGGGACGCGTGGCACGGATCTTCCTACGTCTGGTCTTGCGTCTGGTCTTGCTCTTCCTACGTCTGATTTTGCTACGCCTGATCTTCCGACGTCCTGGTCCTCTCCACTGCGGCCAATCCCACTTCGGCCCCTTCGGCCTCATGTCAGAAACCGCCTGGAAGCGTGTCCGCGCGGCCCTGCCGTGGGTCGCAGGAGCCCTGTTCCTGTTCGCCGCCTGGTCGGTGACGCGGGCGGTGCGGCGGATCGGCGTCGACGAGATCGCGCGCGCGCTCGGCGCGATCGACGGGAGCGACGTCGCGGCGGCGGCCGCGCTCGCCGCCGGCAGCTACCTCGTGCTGACTTGGTTCGAGCTGCTCGCGGTGCGCACCGTGTGCAATGCGCAGCCCACCTACTCCAAGGTCGCGCTCACGTCGTTCACGGCGCTGTCGCTGGGCCACACCGTGGGGCTGGCGGCGCTCTCCAGCGGGACGATCCGCTACCGCTTCTACTCGCACTTCGGCATGGGCGGTGGGGACGTGGCGCGCATCGTCGTGTTCTCGGGCACGACCGTCGCCGTCGGCCTCGCGGGGCTCGCCGGCGCCGCGGGGCTCCTGCGGCCCGAGATGATCGCGGACTTCGCGGGCGTGTCGCCCGGCGTCGCGACCGGGCTCGGCGTCGTCGCGCTCCTCGGCGTCGTCGCGTACGTCGCGTGGACCGCGCGCGCCGGCGGCAGCGTCCGCTTGCGCGGACACACGCTCCCCGTGCCGAGCGCGCGCGTCGCGCTCCTGCAGGTCGCGCTGGGCAGCGCGAACTTCCTGCTCGTCGCCGCGACGCTGCACCGCCTGCTGGGCGACGCGACCGACGTGACGCTGCTCGCCTTCGCGTCGTTCTACGCCGTCGGCCACTCCATCGCCACCCTGAGCCACGTGCCCGGCGGCCTCGGCGTGCTCGAGATGGTCGTCCTCGCCGCCGTGCCGGGCGCCGAGGCGGTGGGCGCGCTCGTCGCGTTCCGCCTCGTGTACTACTTCGCGCCGTTCGTGGTCGGCGCGCTCGTGTACGGGCTGTTCGAGCTCTTGCGCAAGCGGCGCGCCGCGGCCGAGGACGTCGAGCCGGGGCGCGCGAGCGGAGGTTCGTCGCCGCTCGCGCTCAACGGACGTACGGAGCCGCCGCCGCGGTCGCGAGCGTCGCGACCACGGGAAGGTGGTCCGACGCGCGGCGAGAGAGCGCGCTGACGTGCGCTTCGACGGTGAGCAGCGCGCTCGCCGGCCGAGCCCAGATGCGGTCGAGCGCGAACAGCGGCCAGCGGCTCGGGAACGTCGCGGCGCACGGCGCCTCGCCGAAGCGCGCGTGGATCGCCCGCAGCGCGGCCGCGTCGCGGCGCCACTCGTTCACGTCGCCCATCAGCGCGACGAGCCCGTCCCCGAGATCGCCGCACTCATCGAGCAGCTCCTGCGTTTGGCGCGCGCGCTCGAGACCGCGCAGCCCCAGGTGCGTGCAGATCACGCGCAGCTCGCGGCCGTTCGCGTCGATCGTGACGTCGAGCGCGCCCCGCGGCTCGCGCCGCGTCCGGCTGAGCTCGATCGGCCGCACGCGCACGAACGGATGGCGCGACAGGATCGCGTTGCCGAACTCGCCGCGGGCCTTCGTCAGCGTCGGCCCGTACACGACGTGGTACGCGACGCCCGCCGAGTCCGTCCACACGCCGGGGAGCGACGGCGGCGGGTGCACCTCCTGCAGCGCGAGCACGTCCGCGCCGATCTCCTCGATGACGGAGCGCACGGCGCGTCGCGCGCGCCGCTCGCCCGTCCAGAGGTAGCCGTGGACGTTGTAGCTCGCGATGCGGAGCGTGCTCCCGGGCGTGCTCCCGGGCGTGCCGGCCTCGTCCGTCACGCGCGGCGCGTCACGCGAGCCCGAGTTGGAGCCGCGCCTCGGGCGTCATGCGCTCAGGGCTCCACGGCGGATCCCACGTCAGCTCGAGGTCCACGCCGCTCACGCCCGCGAGGGCCGCGATCTTGCGCTCGATCTCCGCTGGCAGGCTCTGCGCCGCCGGGCACGACGGCGACGTCAGCGTCATCACGACGCCGACCTTGCCCGCCTCGTCGACCACGACCCCGTAGATCAACCCGAGCTCGTAGACGTTGATGGGGATCTCCGGGTCGAACACCGTTCGTAGCTCCTGGACGACGCGTTCCTCCAGCGAGCCCGGGGCGGGGCCGTCGCTCGCTTCGTGCTCTTCGCGCTCGTGCTCTCGGGCCATTGGCTCACTCCGTCGTCACCGGGTTCTCGTCGTCGCCGAGCGCGGACTCGAGCGTGCGCCATGGCAGCATCGCGCACTT
Source organism: uncultured Planctomycetaceae bacterium (assembly GCA_964528575.1). Classification (GTDB taxonomy): domain Bacteria; phylum Planctomycetota; class UBA1135; order UBA1135; genus CAZGTQ01. The sequence goes on from CAZGTQ010000272.1 coordinate 29,393, forward strand.
CACCCGCGCCGGGAACCGTTTCACGCCGCCGAACGCCTCGAGCTTGCCCAGCTCGAGCGGCACGTCCGGAGCGACCGCGTCCGTCAGCAGAGCAAGGAACGCGCCGAACAGCGCGCTCGCCTCCTCGACCGTCTTGCCGCGGATCGCCTCGGTCATCACCGACGCCGAGGCGGTCGAGATCGCGCAGCCCTCGCCGGAGAAGCGCACGTCGCGCACGCGCTCCTCGTCGAGATCGAGCGTCAGGTGGATCACGTCGCCGCACAGCGGGTTGTGACCGTCGGCGACGCGGTCGGGCGCGCCGAGGACGCCGAAATTGCGCGGCGAGCGCGCGTGGTCCACGATCAGCTCCTGGTAGAGCTCGTCGATCGCAGTCATCGGCCCAGCACCTCCCGCGCCCGTTGCACGCCGCGCGCGAGCGCCTCGACGTCCTCGAGCGTGTTGTAGAGCCCGAACGACGCGCGCACCGTCGCGGGGACGCGGAAGCGCCGCATCACCGGCTCCGCGCAGTGGTGGCCGGTGCGCACGGCGACGCCTTCCATGTCGAGGATCGTCCCGGCGTCGTGCGGGTGCACGTCGTCGAGCACGAACGAGAGCACCGCGGCCTTCTCGGGCGCCGTGCCGACGAGGCGCACGCCCGGCAGCGCGCGCAGCGTCTCGGTCGCGCGGACGAGCAGCTCCTGCTCGTGCGCCGCGATCGCGTCGCGGCCGACGCGCTCGAGATACTCCACCGCGGCGCCGAGCCCGATCACGCCGGCGATGTTCGGCGTGCCCGCCTCGAACTTGTGCGGCGGCTCCGCGTACGTCGTCTTCTCGAAGGACACCGAGCGGATCATGTCGCCGCCGCCCTGCCAGGGCGGCATGCGCTCGAGCAGCTCGGCGCGCGCCCAGAGCACGCCGACGCCGGTCGGGCCGTACATCTTGTGCCCCGAGATCGTGTAGAAGTCGGCGCCGAGCGCGGTCACGTCGAGCGGCACGTGCGGCGCGGCCTGCGCGCCGTCGACGAGCACCTGCGCGCCGACCGCGTGCGCGGCGGCCGCGACCCGCGCGACCGGGAGCACCGTGCCGAGCGCGTTCGAGACGTGCGCGAGCGCGACGATCCGCGTGCGCTCGGAGAGCATCGACTCGAGCGCCGCGAAGTCGAGCGCGCCCGCGTCGTCGATCGGCGCGACGCGCAGCGCGGCTCCCGTCTGCTCGCAGACCATCTGCCACGGGACGATGTTCGAGTGGTGCTCGAGCTGCGTGACGAGCACCTCGTCGCCGGGCCCGAGGAGCGGGCGGGCCCAGCTCTGCGCGACGAGGTTGATCGCCTCGGTCGTGCCGCGCGTGAAGACGATCTCGCGCTCGCTCGGCGCGCCGAGGAAGCGGGCGACGAGCTTGCGGGCGCCCTCGTAGCGCTCGGTCGCGCGCTGGCTCAGCGCATGCACCGCGCGGTGCACGTTCGAGCAGTCGCGCTCGTAGAAGCTCGCGACGGCGTCGATCACCGCGCGCGGCTTCTGGGTCGTCGCGGCATTGTCGAGGTAGACGAGCGGGTGCTCGTTGACGCTCTGGTGCAGCGCGGGGAAGTCGTCGCGCAGCGCCCGCACGTCGTACGGCGGGCGCGCGGCGGTCGCTCGGACGCTCATGCGCTCTCCTCCTCGCCTCCCGGCCGGCGGGCCCCGATCCGCGCGCGCAGCTCGGCGTCGAGGCGCTGGCGCAGCGCGGGCTCGCGGACGCCGTCGACGATCTCGCGCGCGAAGCCGAGCGTCAGCACGGCGCGCGCGGCCGCGTCGTCGATGCCGCGCGAGCGCAGGTAGAAGACGTGGTCCTCGTCGAGCTGGCCGACGGTCGCGCCGTGCGAGCACTTCACGTCGTCGTTCAGGATCTCGAGCTCGGGCTTCGTGTCGACGTGCGCGTCGCGCGAGAGCAACAGGTTGCGGTTCGACTGGCGCGCGTCGCTGCGCCAGGCGCCCGGGCGCACCGTCACGCGCCCGTCGAACGCGCCGCGCGCGCGTCCGGCGAGCACGCCGCGGTAGCTCTGCGCGCTGGTGCAGAGCGGCACGGCGTGGTCGACCGACGTGCGGCACTCCGCGCGCCGCTCGCCGTCGATCAGGTACAGGCCGTCGAGCACCGCCGCGCCGCCCCGGCCGTCGAACGTGGCGCCGGTCTCGGTGCGCGAGAGCGCGGCGCCGAACGCGAACAGGTGCGAGCGCAGGCTCGCGTCGCGGCCGAGCAGCGCCTCGACGGCGGCGATGTGGTACGCCTCCTCGCCCTCTTCCTGCGTGCGGACGTGGTCGAGCACCGCGCCGTCGCCGAGGCGCAGCTCGGTCACCGAATTCGTCAGGTACGCTCCCGCCGAGCCGACGAACGTTTCGACGACGCGCGCCTGCGCCCCGTCCTCGAGCACGACGAGCACGCGCGGATGCGTCGCGCGCGGAGTCGCTCCGCCGCTCGACGCGAACAGGACCTGCACCGGCGTCTCGAGCGCCTTCCCGCGCGCCACGCGCACGAGCGCGCCGTCGGTGAAGAGCGCGCCGTTCAGCGCGGCGAACGGCCGGCCCTCGCTCGCGAGGACCGAGCCCAGCGGCGCGTCGGCGGCGCTCGCGAGGCGCGCGAGCTCGAGCCCCGTCGGCGCCTCGTGCGTCGAGAGGCCGCCGACGTACGCGCCGTCGAGGAAGACGAGCGCGATCGCGCCGGGGAGCAGCCAACGCTCGAGCGCGGCGGCGTCGAGCGGCGCCGCGGGCGCTTCGCTCGCCGGCTCGAACGCGGTGCGCGCGACGGGGGAGACGTCGGTGTTGCGCCACGCCTCCTGGCGCCTGGTCGGGTAGCCGAGCGCGAGGAAGCGCTCGAGCTCCGCCCGGCGTGCGCCCGCGCGCAGCTCGCTCTCGCCGGCGAAGCGGCCGCGCTCGAGGCGCTCGAGAGCGGCGGCCCAGTCGGTGCCGCTCGCGGGTCGGGTGCGCGTCGCATGGCTCATCGAGCGTCACCCCCGGCCGCAGCCGCGGCCGCCTCCTCGATCCACGCGTAGCCGCGCTCCTCGATCTCGCGCGACAGCGAGGCGTCGCCCGAGCGCGCGATGCGACCGTCCATCAGCACGTGGACGTGGTGCGGCTCGAGGTGATCGAGCAGCCGCTGGTAGTGCGTGATGACGAGCACCGCGCGGTCCGCGCGCGCCAGGCGCTTCACGCCGTCGGCGACGATCCTGAGCGCGTCGACGTCGAGCCCCGAGTCGGTCTCGTCGAGCACGGCGAGGTCGGGGTCGAGCACGGACATCTGCAGCACCTCGTTGCGCTTCTTCTCGCCGCCGGAGAATGCCGCGTTGACCGGCCGCTCGAGGAGCGCCTCGGAGATGTCGAGCTCCTTCATCTTCGCGCGGACGAGCTTCAGGAAGTCGAAAGCGTCGAGCTCGGACTCGCCGCGGTGCTTGCGGCGCGCGTTGAGCGCCGCGCGCAGGAAGTAGGCGTTCGACACGCCCGGGATCTCGACGGGGTACTGGAACGCGAGGAAGACGCCCTCGCGCGCGCGCTCCTCGGGCTCCATCGCGAGCAGGTCCTCGCCCCGGTAGGTGACGCTACCCTGGGTGACCTCGTAACCGTCGCGGCCCGCCAGCACGAAGGCGAGCGTGCTCTTGCCGGAGCCGTTGGGCCCCATCAGAGCGCAGATCTCGCCGGGCGCGACCTCGAGGTCGATGCCGCGCAGGATCTCCTTGCCGTCCACGCGCGCGTGTAGGTCCTCGATCTTCAGCATGGGCACGCTCGTGTTCATCCGACCGCTCCTTCCAGCGAGACGCCGAGCAGCTTGCGCGCCTCGACGGCGAATTCCATCGGCAGCTCGCGCAGGACCTCCTTGCAGAAGCCGCTGACGATCATCGACACGGCGTCCTCCTCCGACAGCCCGCGCTGACGGCAGTAGAAGATCTGGTCGTCGCCGATGCGCGAGGTCGTCGCTTCGTGCTCCATCTGCGCGGTGGGGTTGCTCACCGAGATGTAGGGCACCGTGTGCGCGCCGCACTCGGAGCCGAGCAGGAGCGAGTCGCACTGCGAGTAGTTGCGCGCGTTCTCTGCGCCTTTGCCGAAGCGCACGAGTCCGCGGTACGTGTTCTGGCCGTGGCGCGCCGAAATGCCCTTCGACACGATCGTGCTCTTGGTGTTCTTGCCGACGTGGATCATCTTCGTGCCCGTGTCGGCCTGCTGATAGTTGTTCGTCAGCGCGACCGAGTAGAACTCGCCGATCGAGTCGTCGCCGAGCAGGATGCAGCTCGGGTACTTCCACGTGATCGCCGAGCCGGTCTCGACCTGCGTCCACGAGATGTGCGAGCGCCGGCCCGCGCACTTGCCGCGCTTCGTGACGAAGTTGTAGATCCCTCCGCGTCCCTGCGCGTCGCCGGGATACCAGTTCTGGACCGTCGAGTACTTGATGCGCGCGTCGTCGAGCGCGACGAGCTCGACGACCGCGGCGTGGAGCTGGTTCTCGTCGCGCATCGGCGCCGTGCAGCCCTCGAGGTAGCTGACGGAGCTCCCCTCGTCGGCGACGATCAGCGTGCGCTCGAACTGGCCCGTCTGCGCCGCGTTGATGCGGAAGTACGTCGACAGCTCCATCGGGCACTTCACGCCCTTCGGGACGTACACGAACGATCCGTCGGTGAACACCGCGGAGTTCAGCGTCGCGAAGAAGTTGTCGGTGTACGGCACGACGGTGCCGAGCCACTTCCGCACGAGCTCGGGATGGTCCTGGACCGCGTCGGAGAACGAGCAGAACACGATGCCCAGCTCGCCGAGCTTGGCCTTGAACGTCGTCGCGACCGACACGCTGTCGAACACCGCGTCGACGGCGACGCCGGCGAGCGCCCCCTGCTCGCTCAGCGGGATGCCGAGCTTTGCATAAGTCCGCAGGAGCTCGGGGTCGACTTCGTCCAGGCTCTCGAACTTGGCGCCCTGCTTGGGCGCGGCGTAGTAGCTGACCGCCTGGTAGTCGATCGGCGGGTAGTGGACGCGCGGCCACTTGGGCTCCTCCATGGTGAGCCAGTGGCGATACGCCTTCAGACGCCACGCGAGCAGCCAGTCCGGCTCGTTCTTCTTGTGCGAGATGAGCCGGATGACGTCTTCCGACAGGCCGGGCGCAATGAGCTCCTGCTCGACGTCGGTGACGAAGCCGTGCTCGTACTCGCGCTCGACGAGCTGGCGCAGCTTCTCGTTCGTGGCGCGCGGCGCGGACGGGGTGAGTTGGGGGCGCGGGTTCATGACAGTGTCGGGCTGGCGCTCGGCGCGTGGCGCGCGAGCTCGCTGAGCGGGATCGCGGCGAGGGTGCGGTGGACGACGGAGCTGAGCCATTGCAGCGGTCCCACGACCGAGCACGTGGTCTCGTAGGCGCACAGGCCGCTCGCCTCGGGGCTGCAGCGGACCAGACCGAGCGGGCCCTCGAGCGCCTCGATCACGCAGGCGACGGAGATCGCGTCGGCCGGACGGGCGAGGGCGTACCCGCCCCGCGCCCCACGGTGCGAGACGAGGATCTTCGCGCGCGCGAGATCCTGCAGGATCTTGCGCACGGCGGGCTCGGGCAGCCGGCTGCGCTGCGCCAGGTCGCGCGCGCTGGTCGGTGCGGCCTCGCTGCGCGCCAGCTCCGCGAGGAGCGCGAGCCCATGGTCGGTCTGCTTCGCGAGACGCATGGGAGCAAATGGGACGGAATCCGTCCCTTTTCGAGGCCGGACGTCGCCGCGAGCATCCTGGCGCCCGCTGGGGCGCGACGCGAGGCTGCCGCCCTGCGTCTCGCGGCGTCGGGGGCGGCGTGATACACCCAGGGGCATGAGCTCGACGACGCGACGAGTGCAGCGACCCAGACGCGCCGCGCTGGCGGTGCTGGCGCTGGGACTGGTGGGGGGCGCGGCCCTGCTCGTCCGGCTGGCGCTCCTCGGGCCGCACGAGCCGCCCGCGCAAGTCGTCGCTCCCGCGCGCCCGCAAGCGCCGATCGCGCGCGACGGCAGCGCTACGCTCGCGCAGGCTCGGGAGGCGGAGCGGAACGACGTCGTACCGCCGGCCACGGCTCCGGCCGCAGGCGCGAGCGATCTCGTCCCGTCGGCTGCCAGCGGACTGTCGCCCCTGGAGCAGATCGCGCGCCGCACGCCGATCCCCGACAGCTACTTCGACTCCCTGTACGCCGGGCTCACAGCCGCGGAGCTGCACGCAGCGACGGCCGAGAAGGCCCAGGCGTACGGTGCGCGCGCGGGTGCGATCGTGGCCGAGATGGACGCGCAGGGAACCTACGAGCTCCGCCCGCGCGAGGCGGGGAAGGTCGGCATCGGTCTCGGCGAGTACGCGCTGGCCGGGCTGATCGCGAGCTCGAAGTCGATCCCGCACGACCCGAACATCCGGCTCTACCTCGTCCCCTGCCTCGACTACCCCGACGTCTACGACCTGCGGGACGAGTACACCTGGCTCACGAAGAAGACGGGCGGCTACGAGCAGCCATTCACCGCCGTGAAGTGAAGCGAGCGGCGGGGGGCGCCGCCCGCTTCTCGATGGGCTCGGCGATTCAGCGCGCGAGCGACGGGCTCACGCTCCAGCGCTCCTGGATCGCCTTCAGGCCGACGACCTGGTACACGGCGGCGAGGCCGACGAGCACGTACACGATCTTCGCGAGGACGCTGCCCGCGCCCAGGAGCGCGGCGACGAGGTCGAATTCGAAGAGGCCGACGAGGCCCCAGTCGAGGCCGCCGACGACGCGGGGCCGTGCTCAGCGCGGCGCGATCGGCGCGAGCGCGGGCGGCGGCTCCGCGCCGTAGATCAGGACGTCGCCGCGCGTGTCGTAGTCCATCAGCGTGAAGCCGATGAGCAGCACGAGGCCGAGCAGGCCGGCGACGACCGCGACGACCGTCAAGTAGCGCGACCAGCGCAGGTGCATGAAGTAGAGACCGACGAGCGCTGCCTTCGTGATCGCGATCGCCAGCGCGATCGCCGTGCCGAAGGCTCCGAAGTCGAAGAACGCCGCCGCGATCGTCGCGCCGGTCAGCACGAGCAGCGCGGCGAAGATCACGAGATACAGGCGCGGGCCGGCGTGCTGCGTCATGGGTGGCGCCCCACGAGATAGAGCAGCGGGAACAGGAAGATCCACACGACGTCGACGAAGTGCCAGTAGAGGCCGAACAGCTCGACGTGCGGGTGGTGCTCGGCGGCGATCTCGCGGCGGCGCAGCTTGACGAGGACCCACGCGATCAGCCCGATGCCGATGATCATGTGGAAGGCGTGCAGGCCCGTCATCGCGAAGTAGAGCGCGAAGAAGAGCTGCTCGGGTCCGCCCGGGGCGCCGTCGAAGCGAAAGTCCGGCCCCGGCACGTGGCCCTCGTGCACCTTGTGCGCGTACTCGACGCCCTTGATCGCGAGGAACACGGCGCCGAGCGCGAGGGTCGCGACCAGCCAGCCGCCGACCGCGCGCAGCCGGCCGAGCTGCGCCGCGTGGACCGAGAGCGCGACGGTGAGGCTCGAGCCGATCAACACCGCGGTGTTGATGCCGCCGAGCGCGACGTCGAGGGTCGCGCTCGCCCGCTCGAACGCGTCGGGGTACGACGAGCGGTAGACCGCGTACGCCGCGAACAGGCCGCCGAAGAACAGGATCTCCGTCACGAGGAAGACCCACATGCCGAACGACGCGGTCTCGTGCTGCTGGCCGAGATCCTCGAAGTGGTGCTGGAGCCACGGGTCCTCGTGCCCGGCTGGCGGGAGCGGGTGGAGGTGCGCGTGCGGATCAGACAAGGGTCGGCTCCCCCGCTCGCTCGTCCGTCTCGAGCTGGTCGTACGCGTACGCCTCGCTCGTCACGACCGGCACCTCATCGAAGTTCGACGTCGTCGGCGGCGACGGCGTGGTCCACTCGAGCCCCGTCGCGTCCCACGGATTGGCCGTCGCCTTACGGCCGTAAGCGAGCGACCAGATCAGGTACGCCATGGGGATCAAGTAGCCGAGCCCGAGGATCGACGCGCCCGCCGACGACATCACGTTCAGGACCTGCCACTCCTCGGGATAGACGTGGTAGCGCCGCGGCATGCCGAGGTAGCCGAGCAGGAACTGCGGGAAGAACGTCAGGTTGAAACCCGCGAAGACGAGCACGGCGGCGAAGCGCGCGATCATCTCGGGGTACATGCGGCCGAACATCTTCGGCCACCAGAAGTGGATCCCGCCGAGGTAGCCCATCACCGCGCCGCCGACCATGATGTAGTGGAAGTGCGCGACGACGAAATACGTGTCGTGCACGTGGCGGTCGACGGCGAGCGTGCCGAGGAAGATCCCGGTGAGTCCGCCGATCGTGAACAGGCCGATGAAGCCCATCGCGTACAGCATCGGCGTCTGGAACAGGACCGAGCCCTTGTAGAGCGTGGCGGTCCAGTTGAAGACCTTGACCGCGGACGGGATCGCGACCGTCATCGTCAGGAAGCTGAAGACGATGCCGGCGTACACCGACTGGCCGCTCACGAACATGTGGTGGCCCCAGACGAGGAAGCCCAGCGCCGCGATCGCGAGGCTCGAGAATGCGATGAACCTGTAGCCGAAAGCGCGCTTGCGGCTGAAGCACGTGATGAGCTCGCTGACGACGCCCATCGACGGCAGGATCATGATGTAGACCGCCGGGTGCGAGTAGAACCAGAACAGGTGCTGGAACAGGACCGGGTCGCCGCCGAGAGCGGGGTCGAAGATGCCGATCTGGAAGAGCCGCTCGAGGCCCACGAGCAAGATCGCGATCGCGAGCACCGGCGTCGCGAGGACCATGATCAGCGCCGTAGCGTAGTGCGACCACACGAACAGCGGCAGCCGGAACCACGTCAGCCCCGGTGCGCGCATCTTGTGCACCGTGACGATGAAGTTGAGCCCGGTCAGGATCGACGAGAAGCCCGTGATGAACACGCCGATCGCGACCGCCGCGACGTTCGAGTTCGCGTACGTGCTGCTGTAGGGCGTGTAGAACGTCCAGCCGGTGTCGACGCCGCCGGCGACGAGCGCCCAGAGCGTGAAGAGCCCGCCGACTACGAACACGTACCACGAGAGCAGGTTCAGGCGTGGGAACGCGAGGTCGCGCGCTCCCAGCATCATGGGCAGGAGGAAGTTCCCGAGCACCGCCGGGATCGACGGGATCAGGAAGAAGAAGACCATGATCACGCCGTGCAGCGTGAACATCTTGTTGTAGGTCTCCGACTGGACCAGATCGCCAGCCGGAGTGAGCAGCTCGAGGCGGATCAGCACCGCGAACGCGCCGCCGATGAAGAAGAACAGCGTGATCGAGATCAGGTACAGGATCGCGATCCGCTTGTGGTCCTTCGTCAGGAGCCACGAGCGCCAGCCGTAGTCGGCGTTCAGGTAGTTCGGCCGCGACGCCGCGGCGCTCGCTCCCGCATGCGCGTCGCTCATCGCGTCTCCTCCGCGCCGGCGAGCGTCCGCAGGTACGCCGCGATCGCCAGGATCTCCGCCTCGCTCAGCTGGCCTCGGTACGTCGGCATGAGCGGCTCGTACCCGCGCACGATCTGCGCCGACGGCCACACGATCGATGCGCGCACGTACTCTGCGTCGAACGTGACGGTGTCGCCGCTCTCGAGCGCGACCTCCGTGCCGAACCGGCCGTGCAGGCTCGGCCCGCGCGGCCCGTCCTGTGCCGCGTGGCACGTGTCGCAGCGCAGCGTCGCGAAGAGCCGCTCTCCGGTCGCCACCGGCGTCTCGCCCGCGATCGTCCCCTCGAGCCAGCGCTCGTAGTTGCCCGGCTCCATGACGAACACGCGGCCGATCATCTCCGAGTGCTTCGTACCGCAGTACTCGGCGCAGAACAGGTCGTACGTGCCGACCTTCGTCGGCTCGAACCAGAGCGAGCTGTAGCGTCCCGGCAGGACGTCCTGCTTCGTGCGGAACGCCGGGATGAAGAAGCTGTGGATCACGTCCTCGGACGTCAGGGTCATCACGATCGGCGTGTTCACGGGCACGTGCATCTCGTTGATCTCGCGCTGACCCGTCGGGTGCTGGATCCGCCACATCCACTGCTTGCCCGTCGCGCTGAACGCGAGCGCGTCGGCGGGCGGTCGGGACGTGCGGAAGAAGACGATCGCGCCGGCCGCGAAGAACGCGAGCACGATGCCGAACGGGATCAGCGTCCACAGGAGCTCGAGCGAGAGCGAGCCCGCCACGTGCACCGCCCGCGGGCCGATCTTCGCGCGCCGGTAGCGCACGCCGAACGTCACGAGCAGCGCGCAGATCAACACGGAGAAGAACGTGCTGACCCCGACGAGCGCGAAGTAGATCCAGTCGACCTCGGCCGCGAACGACGACGCCTGCTCGGGGAACAGCGGCAGGTCCTGGACCATCAGGAGCGCCCCTCCCTCGCTGCGATCCGCTCGCGCCGCAGCGAACGGAAGACGAACGCCCCGAGCGCGACGACCGTCAGCACGCCGAGCCCGCGCAGCGAGCTGACGATCGCCAACCCGTACTTCCCCGTCGTCGGGTCGTACGCGTAGCACAAGAGCAGCACCTGGTCGACGAGCGAGCCCACCTCGCCCTCCGACGCCTCGACGAGCGACAGCCGCAGGTCGCGCGGCCCGTACTCGACGCCGAGCAGGTAGCGCGACACCACGCCGTCCGGCGTCGCGACGACGATGCCGCTCGCGTGCGCGTACTCGCCGCTGCGCTCGTCGTAGACGTAGCGGAAGCCGACCGCCGACGCGACGGCGTCGATCGCGGCCTTCTCGCCCGTCAGGAAGTGCACCGCGTCGCCGGCGTCCGGCCGCTCGAGCGCGTCGAGGAAGCGTCTTTCGTTCGCCGCGGCGAGCTCGGGCCCCTCGCCGGGATCGATGCTCACGAACACGACTTCGTAGTCGCTCCCCGGCTCGAGCGTGACCACCCGCAGCGCGTCGAGCACGCCGTTCGTGACGAGCGTGCAGAGCATCGGGCACTCGTAATAGACGAGCGCGAGCACGACCGGCCGCTCGTCGAAGAGCTCGCCGAGCACGACCGTCGCGCCCGTCTCGTCGCGCAGCGTCGTCTCGAGCGGAATGCGCTCGCCCAGCCGCTGATCGATGCCGACGCCGCGCGTCGGATCGTCCGCGGGCGTCTGCGCGCGCGGCGCGGGCGCGGACGCGAGCGCGAGTGCAAGCAGCGCGCCGATCACCGTCCGTCCTCCGGCTCGCGCGAACCGAGCCCGCGCTCGAGGACGAGCTCCATCGCGCGCTCGATCGGCACGCGCACGATCCCCGCGTCCCGGTCGACCCAGCCGTACGTCGTCAGCAGTTGCTCGTGCGCGTCGCGGTACTCGACGAGATCGGCGCGCGGGTTCCTCTGCAGGAGCGGTCCGTGCGGCGGCACGGCGGCCCAGCTCCAGCGCTCGGCCGCCTCGTCCGCGCGGGTCGCGCGGCGCTCGAGGCCCGGCACGACGAGCTCTGCCACGCCGACCCCGAGCAGGCACAGGAGCACGAGGGCGACGCCGAGCATCACGAGCGGGCGCAGCGCGGCGTCCGAGGTCTCGTACCCCCTGCGAATCGTCGGCTCGGTCACGGTCGGTGGGGGACGGGGGACGGCTCGAGGTCGCCGTGCGGCTGCTGCGTGCGCGGCAGGAGCAGCGGGCGCGCCTCGAGCTGGCGGGTGAAGAACGCGAACCACAGGCCGGCGAGGGCGAGCGTCACGGCGACGTCCATCCAATGGACGGTGAGGTCGGCGGGGTGGAACGCGGGCGCGACGTACCAGAGCGCGTCGATCCAGCGCATCGCGAGCAGGAGCACTGCGATCGCGGCGAGCGCGCGTCGGTTGCGCTTCACGGCGCGCGAAAGCAGGACGAGGAACGGCAGCGCGAAGTGGAACGCGATCAGGACGTTCGCGACCCACTGCCAGCCGCCGCGCGTGCGCGCGAGGTACCACGGGATCTCCTCGAGCACGTTGGCCGACCAGATCAGCAGGTACTGCGAGAAGTTGACGTACGCCCAGAGGAACACGCTCGCGAACATCAGCTTGCCGACGTCGTGCAAGCGCTCGGGCGTCGCGACCGACGCGAGCGGCTCGTGGCGCGCGAGCTGCGACGAGACGACGATCGCGAACGCGAACGCCGTCAGACCCTGGCCGACGATCCAGATCACGCCGTAGATGCTCGAGAACCAGTGCGGCTCGAGGGACATCGCCCAGTCGAACGACGCGAAGCTCATCGTCAGCGCGTACGCCCCCAGCGCGAACGCGGCGATCGTGCGCTGCCGGTGCACGAGGCGCACGTCGTCGGTTTCGTCCTGGCGGGCCGAGAGCCGGTCCTGCACGCGCATCAGCCCGATCCAGACGGCGAAGTACAGCACCGCGCGGCCGATGAAGAACGGCACGTTCAGGTACGGCTGCTTGTGCTGGAGCAGCGCGTCGTGCTCGACGACCTCCGCGTGCGTCCACTCGTAGAGGTCGTGCAGCCCCAGCGCGATCGGCAGGAACAGGAGCGCGAGCAGCGGCAGCGTGCGCGCCGCCGCCTCCATCACGCGGCGCACGGGCATGCCCCAGCCGCCGCCGGTCATCGCGTGGATCTGCGCGACCGCGAAGCTCCCGAGCGGGATGCCGAGCAGGAACAGGAACGCGAGCAGGTACGAGCGGAAGAGCTGCTGGACGTCGAAGATCGCGCCGATCGCGGACAGCGCCGCGAAGACGGCGGCCGCGACGAGGGCGCGCCTGCGCGCGCGGGCGAGCCGCTCGGCGACCGGCGGGGGCAGGCTCACCGGGCCGCCTCCAGCTCCGCGCGCGCCTCGGTCGGCACGTCGGCGAGCGTCGCGCTCCGGCTCGTCTGCAGCACGCGTACGTACGCCGCGATCGCCCACCGGTCCGGCGCCGGGACGCGGTCCTCGTACGAGTACATCCGCCCGAAGCCGTTCGCGATCACGTCGACGAAGTAGCCCGGCGGCTGGTCGACGAGCCGCTGCTCGTGGAACGACGCCGGCCGCGCGAATCCGCGCTGCACGACGACGCCGTCGGCGTCGCCGCCGGGCCCGTGGCAGACGGCGCAGTAGATGTCGTAGCGCTCCCGCCCGCGCTCGAGCACCTCGCGCGTCACCGGGAACGGGTACGTGTCGGCGAGCTCGCCGCCGACGCGACCGAGGAGCAGGTGCTCGTCGGCGTGGAGCCTGCCGCGCGCCACGGTGCCCGGGACCTGGGGGCGCATCGCGCGGCCGTCCTCGAAGAGCGTCGAGCGCTCGTACGCCTCGTACTTCGGCTGGTCGTGCATGTCCTGCCGGCACGCGGCGAGCGCGGACAGGACGAGGACCGCGGCGAGGATCGGTGCGGCCGCTCTCACGCCGGGACCTCCGCGACGTTGAGCGAGCGGCTGCCCTCGAGCAGAGCGCGCGTCGCGACGGGATCGAACGCGGCGTCGCGCGCGAGGATCATCAGGAAGAAGCGGTTGCGGCTCGCGAGCTCGAAGAGCGGCACGTCGAACACCGGGTGGTGCGGCCGCGGCAACCCGTTCAGAGCGAGCATGCCGAAGACGGCGGCGAGCGCGGCGAAGAGGATCGTCGTCTCGAACGTGATCACGAGGAACGCGGGCCACGAGTTGTACGGCCGGCCCCCGACGCGGATCGGGTAGTCGACCGCCGACGTCCAGTACTGCAGGCCGTAGCCGACGAGCGCGCCGATCACGCCGCCGGCGAGGACGATGAACGGCAGAGCGTTGCGGTGGCCGATCGCGTGCGCGACCTCCTCGACCGGCAGCGGGGTGTACGCCTCCATGACGACGTGCCCGGCGTCCTTGGCCGCGTGGACGGCGTCGAGCAGGTCGTGCTCGTCCGCGTACTCGGCGAGCAGCCCGTACAGTCCGCGCTCGCGGCGGTGCAGGCTCACGGAAGGGCCTCCGACCCGAGGTCGCCGCTCTTGCGCGCCGGCCGCGCGGACTTCGGCGCGAGCGTCCGCATCTCGAACATCGAGATGATCGGCAGGAAGCGGATGAACAGGAGCAGGAGCATGAAGAACAGGCCCAGCGTCCCCAGGTACATCGCCCAGTCCCAGAACGTCGGGAAGTACATGCGCCACGACGACGGCAGGAAGTCGCGGCTCAGGCTCGTCACGACGATCACGAAGCGCTCGAGCCACATGCCGATGTTCACGACGATCGACAGCGCGAACAGCACGTAGACGTTGCGACGCAAGGCGCGGAACCAGATGACTTGCGGCGCGATCACGTTGCACACGACCAGCGCGAAGAACGCGGGCGCGTACGGACCGGTGAGGCGGTTGCGGATGACCGCTCCCTCGTACACGCCGCCCGAGTACCACGCGTGGAAGAACTCCATCAAGTAGCCGTATGCGACGATGAGACCGGTGGCGAGGAGGATCTTCGCCATGTTCTCGAGGTGGCGCATCGTGATGAAGTCGTGCAGCCTGTAGATCGCGCGGATCGGGATCGCGAGCGTGAGCACCATCGCGAAGCCCGAGAAGATCGCTCCCGCGACGAAGTACGGCGGCATGATCGTCGTGTGCCAGCCGGGGATCACCGACACGGCGAAGTCGAAGCTGACGACGGTGTGCACCGAGACGACGAGCGGCGTCGCGAGTCCCGCGAGCAACAGGTACGCGGTCTCGTAGCGGTCCCAGTGCTGCGCGGCGCCGCGCCAGCCGAGCGCCAGCGCGCCGTACACGTACCGTCCGAGCTTGGAGCGGGTGCGGTCGCGCAGCGTGCCGAGGTCCGGGATCAGCCCGACGTACCAGAACAGCGCCGACACGGTGGCGTAGGTCGAGACCGCGAACACGTCCCACATCAGCGGGCTGCGGAACTGCGGCCACATGCCCATCGTGTTCGGGTACGGGAGCATCCAGTGCGCGAGCCACGGTCGGCCCATGTGCAGCAGCGGGAAGAGCCCCGCGCACGCGACCGCGAACAGCGTCATCGCCTCCGCGAAGCGGTTGATCGACGTCCGCCAGTCCTGCTTCAGCAAGAGCAGGATCGCGGAGATCAACGTGCCGGCGTGCCCGATCCCGATCCACCAGACGAAGTTGATGATCGCGAAGCCCCAGCCGACCGGCTGGTTGATGCCCCAGATCCCGACGCCGCGCACGAGCAGCCACACGATCGACGTCGCGAGCAACATCACGAGCGCGAACGACAGCCCCAGCGCGAACAGCCATCGCCCCGACGTGCGCTTGGTGAGCACGATCGAGCTGATCTCGTCCGTGATCGTTCCCAGCGTGTGGCCGGGGGCGATCAGCGGGGAGCGCGGCTGCCTGCGCGGGTCGGGCCGGTCCAGCGACTCGTCCAACGTCTAACGGCCCTCCTCGCGGCCGCGCTCGTCGAGCTCCTCGTTCGGATTCGTCAGCTTCGCGAGATAGCGCGTCCGCGGCCGCGTGTTCAGCTCCGCGAGCAGCCCGTACTGGTGGGGGAGCGCGCGCCGCCGCGAAACGGCCGTGCTCGGGTCGCTCACGTCCCCGAACGTGATCGCCTGCGTCGGACACACCTGCTGGCACGCGGTGCGCACCTCGCCGTCCGCGATCTCGCTGCGCCCCTCCTTGCGCGCGGCGATGCGCGCCTGGCTGATCCGCTGCACGCAATACGTGCACTTCTCCATGACGCCCCGCGAGCGCACCGTCACGTCCGGGTTGCGCTGCAGCTTGAGCGACTCGGTCTCGAAGTCGGAGTACAGGTAGAAGTTGAAGCGCCGCACCTTGTACGGGCAGTTGTTCGAGCAGTACCGCGTGCCGACGCAGCGGTTGTAGATCATCTGGTTGAGCCCGTCCGGGCCGTGCACCGTCGCGTTGACCGGGCACACGAGCTCGCACGGGGCGTTCTCGCAGTGCATGCACGGCACGGGCTGGAAGCGCGTCTGGGGATCGTCCGCGTCGCCGGCCCAGTACCGGTCGATGCGCAGCCAGTGCATCGCCCGGCCGCGGTCGACCTCCTCCTTGCCGACGACGGGAATGTTGTTCTCCGACTGGCACGCCAGCACGCACGCGGAGCACCCGACGCACGTGTCGAGGTCGATCACCATGCCCCACTGGTTGCCCTCTTCGAGCGGCGGCGCGTCGGGGGACATCGTCGCGTCTGCGGGCACGTCCGCGGCGCCGATCCCGTGTTCGGGCGCGCCCGTCTCGCCCGCGCGGAACGCCGCGAGCTCGACCTCGCGCACGATGTCGCGCCCCTCCATCGAGTCGTGCTCCTGCGTCGTCGCGAACTCGTGCTCGCCGCCCGTGCGCCGCACCGTGAGGCCGGTCGCGGTCCACGGCGTCGCGAGCGAGCGCAGCGGGTACGCGTCGAAGCCCGCTCCTGCGCCGACCGCGCCGATGCGGAGCCGGCCCCAGCCGAGCGAGAGCGCGACGCAGTCCCGCGCGACGCCGGGCATCACCCACGCGCCCGCGGTGACCGTCCGGCCGTCCACGCGCAGCTCGACGAGGTCGCCGCTCTCGATCCCGAGGCGCTCGGCCGTCGACGGCGCGACGAGCGCCGCGTTGTCCCACGACAGCTTCGTCAGCGGGCTCGGGAGCTCGAGCAGCCACGCGTTGTTCGCGAACCGGCCGTCCCACAGCGAGCCGTCGGGGTAGAGCACGAGCTCGAGCGCGCCGGCCTCGCCCAGCGGCGGCGAATCGACCGCGAGCGGCCGCAGCGCCGGCGCAGGCGGCGGCTCGTCCGCGAACGCGGCGATCCCGTCGTGCAGCGCCGCGCGCCAGCGCCGCTCGAAGCCGTCACCGCCGGAGTCCGCGCCCCACGCCTCGCGCCACGTCTCGCGCACGAGGTCGTACGGCGTTGCGTCGAGGCCCGCGAGCACCGCGACGACCTCGTGCTCGGTGAGCCCGCCGTACAGCGGCTCGATCAGCGGCTGCACGATCGACGCGGTGCCGCCGACGGAGCGCGCGTCGCTCCAGGCCTCGAGGAAGTGCGCCTCGGGGAGGTGCCAGTGGCTGCGCTCGGCCGTCTCGTCGACGAACAGGCCCAGGTGCACGCGCAGCGGCACGCGCTCGTACGCCGTCGCGAAGTCGACGTCGGCGGGCGCGTCGTAGATCGGATTGCCGCCGAGCACGACGAGCAGCGCGACGTCGCCGGCGAGCGCGTCGCGCGCGAGCGCGGCGATCGACGCGCCGTGGTCGGCCGGCGCGAGCTCGGCCGGCTCGAGCAGCTCGAGCGTCGTCCCGAGCGCGCCCAGCCGCTCGTTGATCGCGAGGACGAGCGCGTGGGCGCTCGGCGAGAGCGGCCGCCCCGCGACGACGACCGCCTGCCCGCGATTCTGCTCGAGGTCGCGCGCCGCGGCCGCGATCCAGCGCTCCTCGTGCTCCTCGAGCGCGGGCGCGCTCGCGCCCTGGACGTCGACGCCGACGAGCGCCGCGACCCGCCGCACGAGCCGCTCGATGCGCGTCGGGGCGAGCGTGAGCCGGTGGTCGGCGACCGCGCCCGCGAGCGTCGGACGCGACTGCACCGCGTACAGCCGGTTGCGCTGGAACGCCCGCGGATCGAGGCCGTCGGGCACGCGGCGCCGTTCGGCGAAATCGTGCGCGAGGCGCACGCTCGGGGGCCCGTCGCCGAAGAGCTCCGCGTCGAGCGTCAGCACGACGTGCGCGCGGTCGAGGCGCGGCCACGGGACGCGGTCCTCGCCGAGCGCGAGCAGCGCGCCCGCGCGCTCGGCGTCGCGGTGCACTGGCTCCCACACGTGCCAGCGCGCCTCGGGCAGCTCCGCGAGCAGCGCGGCGCGCTGGCGAGCGAGCGTCGGCGACGTCACGGCGCGCGACAGGATGCGCAGGCCGGCGCCGCCGCGCGCGCGCAGCGCTTCGAGCTCGGGCGCGAGCGCCTCGCGCGCGCTCGCCCACGTCGAGACGCGGCCGCGCGACGTGACGGTGGTCGAGCGCTCGGGGTCGGCGAGGTCGAGCACCGCCGCCTGCGCGAAGCCGTCGGTCGCGCCGAAGCTCGACGGGTGGAGCGGATTGCCCTCCACCTTCGTCGGCCGGCCGTCGTGCGACTCGACGAGCAGCCCGAGCGCGCCGGTGGAAAACGGGTACGCGGTCGCGAAGTAGAGCGCCTGGCCGGGGATCACTTGCTCGGGGGTGCTCGCGAACGGGAGGATCTCCTCGCGCGGCTGGCGCGTGCACGAGCCGAGCCCGCCGAGCGCGACCGAGCTCCCGAGGAGCGACAGGAAGCCGCGCCGCGACACGGGCGCAAGCGTGTCGGGGTTCACGGCGACGACGTCGCCGGTCAGGTGGGGCGCGGCGGCGGGACGGCCGGTCGCGCGCTCCTCGAGGCTGCGCCAGAGCACGCGCTCCTGCGGCCGCCCCGCGTCCTCGGTCTCGTGGGGATCTGTCATCGATGGCACGCGTTGCAGTGTTCCTGCGGCTGGACGTCGTAGAGCGCCGCGAGCTCGGCGCCGAGCTCGCGGCGGTCGCGCTCGGGCTCCCAGCCCATGTCGAAGACGTGCTCGCGCGGCCGCACGTACGGGGCGGGGTCGCGGTGACACTCGAGGCACGACTCCATGTTGAGCGAGCGGTCGCGCCACATGAGCGGCATGCGGTCGACGCGCCCATGGCAACTCTCGCACCCGATGCCCTTCGCCACGTGGATCGAGTGGTCGAAGTACACGAAGTCGGGCAGGTCGTGCACGCGCGTCCACGCGATCGGCTGCTCGGTGCGGTAGCTCTCGCGAACGGGCTCGAGCATCTCCGTGCGGTCCCACAGGATCGAGTGGCACGTCATGCACACCTTCGTCGAGGGGATGCCCGCGGACGCGGCGACCTCGACCGACGAGTGGCAGTAGCGGCAGTCGATGCCGAGCCCGCCGACGTGGTGCGCGTGGCTGAACTGCACGGGCTGCGCGAGCGCGACATCGAGCTCGGTCACCCACGGCGAGCGGTTGAGCGCCCCGAGCAGCCACAGGGCACCGATGACGAGCATCACGCTGCCGAAGATGCTGATCCGCGAGATCGCATTCGTGCTCCGGTGGAAGATCTGCGCCATCGCCGCCCGTGGGTCAGGACTCTAGCACCACCGCCGGTTCCGGCGAAACCGGCAAGGGGCGCCGGCGCCCGCCCCCAGAAGGGATCGACGCGGCGCGTCCTCGGTAAGTCCTACAGACGGCCGTGCAGGAATCGCCCCAGCCCCAGTCCGCGCTGACCTCGAGTGTCCGCGCGTGTGTCCGCGCGCGCACTGGCGTTTCGCGCGTGCACACCCACACGCGCGTAGGCGCGTGCGTCTTCTTCGGAGGCAGCGTCGTCCGCAGCGGCCCGGCACGGCGCTTGTACGCCTGCGCCCGCCATGAGCCAACGTTCGAGCGAAGCGCGTCCGACCGTCCTCGTCACGGGCTCGTCGGGCCTGATCGGCGGGCGCATCTGCGCCGACCTGTCTCGCGACTACGACGTCGTCGGGCTCGATCTCGATCCGCCGTCCGACGACGAGTCGGCCGAGTCGACGGAATGGATCGACTGCGACCTCACCGACGATGCGAGCGTCGCGGCGGCGTTCGAGCGCGTGCGCGAGCGCCACGGGCCGCGGCTCGCCAGCGTGGTCCACCTCGCCGCGTACTACGACTTCTCCGGCGAGCCGAGCCCGCTGTACGACGAGCTGACGGTCGAAGGGACGCGCCGGCTCTTGCGCGCTCTGCGCGAATTCGACGTCGATCAATTCGTCTTCTCGAGCAGCGCTCTCGTGATGAAGCCGTCGGAAATGGGCGCGACGATCGACGAGACCTCGCCGGTCGAGGCGGCGTGGGACTACCCGCGCTCGAAGCTCGACGCCGAGAGCGTGATCGAGCAGGAGCGCGGCGACAGCGCCGCCGTCGTGCTGCGGATCGCTGGCGTCTACGACGAGGACGGGCACTCGATCCCGCTCGCGCAGCAGATGAAGCGCATCTACGAGAAGGAGCTCGAGAGCTACCTCTTCCCCGGCAACCCCGACCACGGGCAGCCGTTCGTGCACCTCGACGACCTCGTCGCGTGCTTCCGAGCGGCTGTCGACCGGCGTGCGTCGCTGGCGGACCACGAGGTCTTCCTGATCGGCGAGCCCGACCTCGTCAGCTATGGCGAGCTGCAGGACATCATCGGCACCGCGATCCACGGCACGGACTGGCCGACGATCCGCATCCCCGAGCTCCTCGCCAAAGCCGGCGCATGGCTGAAGGAGAAGGCGCCCGGCGAGGACCCGTTCATCAAGCCGTGGATGGTCGAGCTCGCCGACGCGCACGTGCCGATCGTGATCGGGCGCGCCGAGGCGAAGCTGCACTGGCGGCCGCGGCGCAGCCTGCGCGCGACGCTGCCCGAGATGGCGCGCCGCCTCGTCGAGGAGCCCGAGGCATGGTACGAGCGCAACGGCATCGAGCCGCCGGACGACCTCGCGAAGCTGCGCGAGCGCACCGCCGAGGACGCGCGGCAGCGCGGGGCTTCCCGTGGCTGATCCGCGCGGACACGAGCGCGTCCCCGACCTCGACGTCCACCCGCCGCCGTTCCGGCGCAACCCGTCCGCGTGGAGCCAGCGCATCCCGATCTGCGTCCTCGCCGGGGTCGCGTTCGTGATCTCGTCGTATCTCGCGCTGTACCAGTGGGGCCTCGTCGAGAGCGTGTGGGACCCGGTCTTCGGCGAGCAGACCGCGCGCGTGCTCGACTCCGACGTGTCGCACAAGATGCGGCGCTGGTTCGGGATCCCCGACGCGGCGTTCGGTGCGATCGCGTACCTCGGCGACCTGATCTACGGTCTCGCGGGCTCGACGCGGCGCTGGCAGTACCGGCCGTGGATGGTCCTGCTGTTCGGCCTCGACGTGATCCCGCTGGGCATCGTCAGCGCGGTGCTCGTCGCGCTGCAGGGCACGGTCGTCGGCTCGTGGTGCTTCCTGTGCCTTGTGGCCGCGGCGATCTCGCTCGTGCTCGTCGTCATGGCCTACGACGAGGTCTGGGCGTGCCTGAAGTACCTGCGCCGCGTGCAGAAGGAGTGCGGGACCGGCCGCGTGCTCTGGAACGTGTTCTGGGGCCGCTCCAGCGAAGTCGCCGAGCGCGTCGCGCTCGCGCAAGGAAGCCGCTGATGTGGGCGCGCAACATCGAGCTCGCGCTCGGTCTGTGGCTCGCGCTGAGCCCGTTCATCTTCTCGCACCCGCCCGGAGAGACCGGCCTGTGGATCAACGACTTCACGTGCGCGGCGATCGTCGTCTCGCTCTCCGTGCTCACGTATTGGTCGCCGTTGCGGCGCGCGCACCTGGGCGAGCTCGGCGTCGCCGTCTGGCTGATGGCGCTCGGCTGGTACACGACCCGCAGCGGCGAGACGCCGGCGTCGCAGAACCACATCGTCGTCGGTCTGCTCCTCGCGATGTTCGCGATCATTCCGAGCCGCGCGTCGCTGCCGCCGCGGGGTTGGCGCAGCGAGGCGCGCGGGACGGGGCCGCCGTCGTGAACGCCGAATGAGCGCGCGCCTGCGACGCGAGCTCGGGCTGCCGGCGCTGGCGATCTACGGCATCGGCGGGATGCTCGGCGGCGGCATCTACGCGCTCGTCGGCGAGGTCGCGGGGAAGGCCGGCACTTGGAGCTGGCTCTCGTTCCTGCTCGCGATGGCCGTGGCGGCGCCGACTGCGCTGACGTACGCGGAGCTCGGCGCGCGCCACCCCAAGAGCGGCGGCGAGGCGTGGTTCTGCCGCGTCGCGTTCGGCGGGGAAACGCTCCCGCTGCTCGTCGGCTGGCTGGTGTTGTTCTCCGGCGTCGTCTCGATGGCGGCGCTCGCGCGTGCCTTCTCCGGGTACGTCCGCGACGTGGTGCCCGGGGCCCCGGCGTGGGCCCTTGTGCTCGCGTTCCTCCTCGGGCTCGGCGCGCTCAACCTGCACGGGATCCGCCTCACGTCGGTGGCGAACGTCGTGTGCACGATCGTCGAGTCCGCCGGGCTCGTGTTCGTCGTCGTCGCGGGCGCGGCATTTGCGTTCGGGGGCGAGCCGGGACCCGCGGCCGCGGAGCCGGCCGCAGCCGGCTCGGGCTCGTTCGCCGGCATCCTCGGCGGGGCCGCGCTCGCCTTCTACGCGTTCATCGGCTTCGAGGACATGGTCAACGTCGCCGAGGAGGTGCGCGAGCCGCGCCGCGCGTACCCGGTCGCGATCCCGCTCGCGCTCGTCGTCGTCGGCCTGCTCTACGCGCTCGTCTCCTCGGTCGCGACCGCCGTCGTCCCGCCCGCCGAGCTCGCCGCGAGCGACGCACCGCTCACGCTCGTCGTCGCGCGCGCCGCGGACGTCCCGCCGCTCGCGTTCACGCTCGTCGCGCTCTTCGCGGTCGCGAACACGGCGCTGCTCAACTTCGTCATGGCCTCGCGCCTCACGTACGGCATGGCTCGCGATCGACTGCTGCCGCGGCCGCTCGCCGCGGTGAACGCGCGCCGGCGTACGCCGCACGTCGCGATCGCGACCGTCTTCGTGCTCGCGTGCGCGCTCTCGCTCTCGGGCGGCGTCGGCTTCCTCGCGGGAGCGACGAGCTTCCTCCTTCTGGGCGTCTTCGTCGCCGTGAACGCGGCGCTCGCGCGCATGCGGCTCGGCGGCGACGGCCGCGGCGACGGCGATGGCGAGCGCGACGGCTTCCGCGCTCCGCGCTTCGTGCCCTGGCTCGGCATCGTGCTGAGCGTCGCGCTCGCGCTCTTCATTCCGCTCGACTCGATCCTCGTCGCGCTCGGCGTGCTCGCCGCGGGTCTCGTCTGGATCGGCGCGCGACGCCTCGCCTCGCGCGCCGCGTAGCCGGCACGTCGGTTGCGAGGACGCGCGTGCGAAAGCTGCGCCGCGGCGCTGCGACCTGAAACGGGTCGAAGCACCGCGGTCGCGGCGCGCACCGGCCTGCGGACGCGGCAGGTGCACTTCTACAAAGCGCCGCGCGAAGGGAGTCAGACGACTTGGACCAGGCGATGGAACAGCGCTCGGAAGAGCCCGTGAGCGGAATCACGCTCTTCCGCATCGCCGGGATCCCGATCCGACTCGACTACTCCTGGTTCCTGATCTTCGCGCTCGTCTTCGTCACCGTCTCGGTCGGCTACTTCCCCGAGGCGGAGCCGGGGGCGAGCACCGTGAGCCACTGGGTGGCCGGCTTCTTCGCGGCGATCCTGCTCTTCGCGTCGATCCTCGCGCACGAGCTCGCGCATTCGTGGATGGCGCTGCGCGCGGGCATCGCCGTGCCCGAGATCCGCCTGTTCCTGTTCGGCGGCGTCTCGCGCATGGCGAGCGAGCCGCTGACGCCGCAGATCGAGCTGCGCGTCGCGATCGTCGGGCCGCTGATGAGCTTCTTCCTCGCGCTCGCTGCGTGGTTCCTGATGGAGGTCACCGAGGGCGGGCCGTGGCTCGCGTCGTCGATCTTCGGCTACCTCGCGCTGATCAACGTGGCGCTCGGGATCTTCAATCTCCTCCCGGGCTATCCGCTCGACGGCGGCCGCGTGCTGCGCGCGATCGTCTGGTGGAAGACCGGGTCGCTGCGCAAGGCGACGAAGATCGCGTCCGATGCCGGCCAGGCGTTCGCGATCGCGCTCATGCTCCTGGGCGGGCTGCAGATCTTCGCGGGCAACCTGATCGGCGGCTTGTGGATCATCTTCGTCGCGATCCTCCTGCGCACGATGGCGAGGCGCGGCTACGAGGACCTCGTGCTGCGCCGCGCGCTCTCCGACGCGGACGTGTCCGACGTCATGGTGCCGCGCGACAAGCTCGTCACCGTGGCGCCCGACGTGCACCTCGACGAGCTCGTCCAGGACTACTTCCTCGGCCACGGCTACCGGCGCTTCCCGGTGACGACGAACGGCGACGTGCTCGGCATCGTGTCGGCCGACGACGTGCGCTCCGTCGGTGCGAGCGAGCGCGCGACCACGACCGTGCGCGACGTGATGGCGCCGGCCGACGAGGGCCGCCGGATCGCGCCCGACGACTCGCTGCTCCACGCGATGGAGCGGCTGTCGAAGGACCGCCGCGGGCTGCTCGTGATGCGCGACGCGGAGCTGCTGGGGCTCGTCAGCTCGACGAACCTGTCGCGCTTCGTGGAGCTGCGCAGCCTCGAGCGGGAGGCTCGCGAGGACCGGTGAACGGCAACGAGACTTCCGAGCTGCTCCCGACGCTCGACATGCTCACGCGCCTGGGGGTGGCCGCGCTCCTGGCGGGCGTGCTCGGCCTCGAGCGCGAGGCGCGCGAGAAGCCGGCCGGGCTGCGCACGCACATGCTCGTCGGCCTCGGCGCGGCGTGCTTCAGCCTGGCCGCTTTGAGCCTCACGCGCTCGGCGAGCGTCGGGCTGCCGATCGCGTCGCCGATCGAGGTCGATCCGACGCGCATCGTGCAGGGGGTCGTCGGCGGGATCGGGTTCCTCGGCGCCGGCGCGATCATCCGCCACCAGGGCGACGTCCAGGGGCTCACGACGGCCGGCAGCATCTGGCTCGTGGGCGCGGTCGGGGTCTCGGCGGGCGCGGGCAGCTACGTGCTCGCGACCATGACGACGGTGCTCGCGGTGGCGATCCTCGTCGTGCTCGGCTGGGTCGAGCGCAAGTTCTTCCCGCAACAGCACACGGAACCGGAGAAGAGAGACGGATGAGCGGACAGAAGGGCTACCACGAGAGCGAGACGAAGCTCTCGCCGGCGGCGAAGGACCAGCACCGCGCAGTCGAGTCGCTGATGGAGGAGCTCGAGGCCGTCGACTGGTACTCGCAGCGCGTCGAGGCGGCGCAGGACCAGGAGCTCAAGGAGATCCTCGCGCACAACCGCGACGAGGAGGTCGAGCACGCCGTGATGCTCCTCGAATGGCTGCGCAGGAACGTCCCGAAGTTCGACGAGCAGATGCGCGAGCGCCTGTTCAAGACGGGCCGGATCGCCGCGGGGCACGCGGATCCGGCCGGTCCGGCCGAGTCCCACGACCTGGGCATCGGCAACCTGAAGCAGCGCTCGAGCGAGGAGGCGCGATGAATCCGCTGCTGCGAGAGCACGCTCCGATCACCGAGGAGGCGTGGAAGGAGATCGAGCACGAGATCAAGGGCGCGCTCGAGGTCAACCTCGGCGCGCGTCGCGTCGTCGACGTCGACGGGCCGCTCGGCTGGGATCACGGCGCGCGCGCGACGGGCCGCACCGAGGAGCTCGCGTCGGGCACGCTCGGCTCGGTCGACGTGCGCCGCCGCTCCGTCCTGCCGCTGATCGAGCTCGAGACGCGTTTCGACGTCGGTCGCGACGAGCTCGAGTCGCTCGGCCGCGGCGCGAAGGACGTCGACCTGTCCGCGGCGGTCGAGGCGGCGGAGCGCATCGCCCGCGCCGAGGATCGGGCGATCTTCCACGGCTACCGCGAGGGCGGCATCGGCGGCATCGTCGAGCGCTCCGAGCACGCCGGCCTGCCGATCTCGGAGGAGTACACGAACTACCCGTCGACCGTCGTCGCGGCGATCGAGAAGCTGCGCTCGTCGGGTATCGGCGGCCCGTTCGCGATCGTGCTGGGCCCGCGCTGCTACAGCGGTCTGCTCACGGCGAGCGACCCGTCCGGCTATCCGGCGCTGATGCGCCTCGAGCGCATCGTCGACGGGCCGATCGTGCGCGCGCCCGCGCTCGACGGAGCGGTCGTGATGAGCCAGCGCGGCGGCGACTTCGAGCTGACGATCGGACAGGACCTCGCGCTCGGCTACGCATCGCACACCGCCGACAGCGTGCGCTTCCGCCTGATCGAGAGCTTCACGTTCCGCGCGCTCACCCCCGACGCCGCCGTGCCGCTCGTCCACTCGTGCTGACGCGCCGGTCCCCCCGTTCGGATTGCGCACTTTCGCCGAGCGTGTCTGCGCGCCTGACGAACCCTGACCGGGTCCTGTATCCCGAGCAGGGCCTGACGAAGGCCGACCTCGCGCAGTACTACTGCGCGGTCGCGGAGCGCATCCTCCCGCACCTCGCCGACCGGCCCCTGACGATCGTGCGCTGCCCGCGCGGCCGCAGCGAGTGCTTCTATCAGAAGCACCCCGGCGACTCGCTGCCCGCGGAGATCGGCCGCGTCGAGATCCCCGAGAAGGAGGGTCGCGGCACGTACATGCACGTCTCGAACGTCGACGGTCTCGTCGCGCTCGTCCAGGTCGGCGCGCTCGAGCTGCACGTGTGGGGCTCGCGCCTCGCGAGCCTCGAGAAGCCCGACCGGCTCGTGCTCGACCTCGACCCGGACGAGGGGCTGCCGTTCGAGCGCGTCGTCACGGCGGCGCGCGACGTGCGCGCGCGCTTGCTCGAGCGCGGCCTCGAGTCCTTCGTTCTCGCGACCGGCGGCAAGGGGCTACACGTCGTCGCCCCGCTCGAGCCGCGCCACGGCTTCGACGACGTCAAGCGGCTCGCGAGCGACGTCGCGCACGAGATGGAGCGCGACGCGCCCGAGCTCTATGTCGCGCAGGCGAGCAAGGCGAAGCGCAGCGGCCGCGTGTTCGTCGACTGGCTGCGCAACGCGCGCGGTGCGACGGCGATCTGCCCGTTCTCGACGCGCGCGCGCGTCGGCGCGCCGGTCGCGACGCCGCTGCGCTGGGACGAGCTCGGGCGATTGGGCAGCGCATCGAAGTACGGCGTCGCGAACCTGCAGCGGCGCCTCGGCGCCCTCACGCGCTCCGGTGATCGCCGCTCCGGTGATCGCCGCTCCCCTGATCCCTGGGCAGGCTACTTCGACGTGCGCCAGCGGATCAGGAACGGAAGTTGAACGGCTGTCGGGCGCTGAGCGAGCTAGCCCCGTCCACGAAGCCGCCGATCGAGGTCGGCTGGATCCTCGACGCGCGCCTCGAGGAGCTCGACCGCGACGCCGTCGTCGCCGCGAGCCGCGCGGTCGCGGACGCGCTCGCCGCCGACTTCCCGCGGTTCGCGTGGTCGCTGCCCGTGCTCGAGCAGGAGCTGATCCAGGCGCCCGTCGAGGAGCCGGTCACGCTGCTCGAGGCCGCGGCGCGCGAGCTCTCGATCCACCACTGGGACTTCGCGATCGTCGCGACCGCGTCCGACCTGCGCAGCCACTTCCTGCCGACCGCGGTCGCGGTGCCGTCGCGCCCGCTCGGCGTCGCCGTGCTCTCGACGTTTCGCATCGATCCGCGCGCGCGGCGCAAGGACGCCTCCGAGGAGGAGCGCAGCGACGCGCTGCGCCGGCGCCTGTTCCGCTGCGGCATGTACCTCGTCGGCCGGCTGGGCGGCTTGCCGCGCACGAGCGATCCCGCGAGCCACATGACCCCCGACGACGCGAGCGTGAAGCCCGAGCTCGTCCCGTCCGCCGCCCGTGTCCCGCGCGGCTTCGACGCTGCACAGCGCGCGAAGCTCGAGGCCGAGCTCGAGCGCGTCGCCGACCGCCGCATCGAGGAGGAGCCGGGCTCCGAGCGCGCGGGCGCGTTGCGCTTCCACGCGCGCGCCGCGTGGCGCAACCGGCGCGAGATCCTCGCGCAGCTCGCCGACAACCGCTCCTGGGAGTTCCCGTTCCGCATGGGCCGGCTCACGACCGCCGCCCTCTCCGCGCTCGCGATCCTCAGCGCGACCTCCGAGTCGTGGGAGCTCGCCGCGCACCTCGGCACGCCGGCCACCGTGCTCGCTCCGCTCGTCGCGATCGTTGCGACCAGCGCGTACGTCCTGCTCCGCCAGCGCCTGCTCGCGCTGCACGTCGCGCCGCGGCTCACCGAGCAGATCGTCGTCGCGCGCGTCTCGACGATCCTGTTCGTGCTGATGGGCGTCGCGTTCACGTTCTGCGTCCTCGTTGCGATCGCGCTCACGCTGACAGGCCTCTTGTTCTCGACCGAGGTGCTCGCGCGCTGGGCGGCGCGTCCCGGCGAGGAGCTCGGTTGGGGCGAGCGCGCGTCCCTCGCCGCGTTCGCGTCCTCGCTCGCGGTGCTCGTCGGCTCGCTCGGCGCCTCCTTCGAGGGCGAGAGCTACGTGCGCCACGTCGCGTTCGTCGACGAGGAGATCTGACGCGGCCGCGGCCGCGCGGAACGCCGCTTGCAGCTCGTCGAACGCAAGCCCCGACACGGAGAGACCCCCCATGGCGACGCCCTTCCAGGTTCCCACGGCCGACGACGTCCGCGCGCTGGTGAACGGCGAGCGCGGCTTGCGCATCTCGCTCTACGTGCCCGTGCCCCAGCGGCCGAGCTTCGACGAGATCCGCAAGTTCCCGCGCACGTACGCGCACGCGGTCGAGGCGGCGCAGGAGCGCATGCGCGAGCTCGGGGTCGGCGCGCAGGAGGTCGACGAGGCGGGGGAGCGGCTGCGCAGCCTCGCGGTCGATCTCGAGGACCTGCACCCCGCGACCAAGGCGATCGCGGCGTTCCACGGGCCTGCCGGGTTGCACAGCTTCGCGCTGAACGAAGGCGTCGTGCAGTCGACGCGCGTCGGCGTGACGGCGCACCTGCGCCCCCTGATCGCGTCCGTGCGCCGCGAGCAGAAGTACCGCGTGATCTCGCTCTCGACCAAGGACGTCGAGCTCTACGAGGGCGACGCGCGCTCGCTGCGCAAGCTCGGGCCCGGCGACGTGCCGACGAGCCTGGAGGAGGCGCTCGGCAGCGAGCTGACCGGCGAGTCGCTGCACGGCTACAGCGGCGCGAGCGGCGGCGCGGCGCTCGTGCGTCACGGCGACGGGGCCGCGCGCGACGCGCGCTCCGACGACCGCGACCGCTTCCATCGCGCGCTGGCGAGCGCGCTCGAGCGCGCGTGGAGCGGGCGCAACGATCCGATCGTGCTCGTCGCCGACCGCGCGCACGCGGGACGCTTCCGCAAGGTCGCCGACCGCCTGCCGGGGCTCCTCGACGAGGGCGTCGTCGGCAACCCGCGCAGTTGGAGCGTGGGGGAGCTGCACGAGCGCGCGTACGGCGTCGTGCGGCGCTGGCTCGAGCAGCGCGACGAGCGCGCGGCCAACGACGCGGCGTCGGCGGTGGGGCAGGGCCGCAGCGTCGCCGCTCTCGAGCCGGCGGCGGAGGCGGCGGTCCGCGGGCTCGTGTCGCGCGTCTTCGTCGATCCCCGCGCGCGCGTGGCGAAGCGGGTCGATCCGACGAGCGGCGAGCTGCTCGAGCCGCTCGGCGACGAGGACGCGCTCGACGACATCTGCGGCTGGGTCCTCGCGTGCGGCGGCACCGCGATCGTGTGCGCCTGCGCCGGCCTGCCGAGCGGCCACGACCTGCTCGCCGAGCTGCGAAACTGACGGCACGCAACGGACGGCACGGGCGTTGCCACATTCCGCGGCCATGAGCGGTTTCTCTCGCGCCGAGGGGCGCGCGAGCCGCGAGCGCCCGCCCCCGGTCGCGTTCGAGGATCTCGTCGAAGCACTCTCTACCCCGGACGCCTACCCGCATGCGGTGGACGACGTGCAGATCGTGCAAACGCACGTCGCGGTGCTCTTCTTCGCCGCGGATCGCGCCTACAAGCTGAAGAAGCCCGTCGAGCGCGGGTCCCTGGACTACCGCACGCTCGCCAGCCGCCGCCACTTCTGCGAGGAGGAGCTGCGGCTCAATCGGCGCCTCGCGCCGCGGATGTACCGCGACGTCGTGCCGGTCGCGCGCGACGAGGACGGCTGGATCTCCATCGGCGGGCACGGGAGCCCGGTCGACTGGGTCGTCGAGATGGTGCGGCTGCCGCGCGAGCGGATGCTCGACGCGCTGCTCGAGCGGGGCGAGGTCGACGACGGGGCTCTCGACGCGATCGCCGCGGTGCTGGCGCGCTTCCACGAGCGCGCGGTCACGGGGCCGGGCGTCAACCTGCACGGCGTCTCGCGCGCGGTGTCCGCGGCGGTCGCCGCGAACCTCGACCAGCTCGCGCGCGCGTCGCAGGCGTGCGGCGGCGTCCTCTCGGACGACGTGCTGCGCTTCCTGCGCGAGCGCTCCGCCGGTTTCGTGCGCGACGAGCGCGACCTCTTCGAGCGCCGCGTCGCCCAGTGGCACATCCGCGACGGCCACGGCGACCTGCACGCCGGCAACGTGTGCCTCGCCGGCGACGACGTGCTCGTCTACGACTGCGTCGAGTTCGATCCGGCGCTGCGCTGCGGCGACGTCGCCTCCGACCTGGCGTTCCTCGCGATGGACCTCGACCACCGCGGCCACGCCGAGGCGGCGATGCGCCTCGTCCGAACGTACGCGGACCTGACCTCCGACGACGAGCTCCCGCGTCTGCTCCCGTTCTACGCGGCCCACCGTGCGCTGATCCGCGCGAAGGTCGGCCTCGTCGCCGCGCTGGACGAGGAGCTCGGCGCGAGCGAGCGCGCCGGCGCGCTGCGCGAGGCGCGGCGCTACGTGCAGCTCGCCGTCGGCTACGGGCTACCGGCGAGCCTGATCCTCGTGCACGGCGGCGGGGACGCGCGCGCAGCGGCGCGCTCGGTCGCCGGCCGGATGCGCGCGGAGCTGCTCGCGCGCGCCGAGCCGCGCGCGCAGCTCGCATCCGCGGTCGAGCGGCTCGACGCAGACCGCTCGGCGGTCGTCGCGGGGGACTTCGCGCGCCGCGACGCACGCCGCCCGTTCCTCGAGGCTGCGACGCGGCTCGGCGTGCCGTGCGTGTTGCTGGCGGCGGCGAAAGACGATTTGGAGGAGCCGGAGGAGACTGCCGCGGAGCGCATCGTGCGCGTGTCGGGCGAGGATCGGGTGGACGCTCTGCAGCGGCACCTGATCGAGAGCGCGACGTAGCGGCTCACGCAGATGCGCGACCCCGCCGGTCGACGTCAGCCCGCGTTCAGCTTCACCGGCTCGGCGCCCGCGTCGCGCAGCGCCTTCTCGGCGCGCGTGAGCCGTTGCGCGTCGTTCGTCTCGTCCTCGACCGCGACCAGGATCATGCCGTTCTCGAGGGCCTGGTCGTAGTAGTCGGAGATCGCGGGCTCGAAGCCCCGCGTGAGCATCGCGCCGATGAAGCCGCCGCCCACGGCTCCGCCCGCGCTGCCCGCGAGCAGCGGCCCCGCGGCGAGCAGCGCCGTCCCGCCGGTCGTCGCGGCGCCGATGATCGCGGCCAGGCCGCCGAGGATCGCGCCGACCGTGCCGCCAGCGGTCAGGCCTTCGACGGTGTGCGCGCCGGACTTCTCGCTGTGCTCGATCTCGCGGTCGACAGGCTCCGTGCACGTCGGGCAGATGACGGAGATCTCGTCCTTCGAGAACCCCGCTTCGACGAGGTTGGCCACGGCCTGCCTCGCGTTCGCCATCTGCTCGAAGACGCCGACTCGGACGGTTTGCTTCATCGTTCGCACCTTTCTGGAAGCGAACGCCGCAACGTCCGTGCCCGACGGCCTCTCAGTTCGCCCGGACCTTGTTGCGCCCCAACCCGTAGCTGTTGAGCCGGTTGTAGAGCGTCTTGAGGCTGATCCCGAGCACGTCTGCCGCTTCCTTCTTGTCGCCGCCGTGTTGGTCGAGCGTGGCGACGATCAGCCGCTTCTCCGCCTCCGCGATCGACGTGCCGATCGCGACGAACAGATCCGAGCCCGCGGGCGGCCTCTCGTCGACCGCATGCACGCGCACGTGGTCGGCGGTGATCTTCGAGCCGCCGAGGATGAACGCGCGCTCGACGACGTTGCGCAGCTCGCGCACGTTGCCCGGCCAGCGGTGGGTGCGTAGCACGTCCAGCGCGCCCGCATTGAACCGCTTCCAGTCGCGCGCGTTGTCGTTGAGCTCGCTCAGGAAGAACGTCGCGAGCAGCTCGATGTCGCCCTCGCGGTCGCGCAGCGGCGGCACGAGGATCGGGAACACGCCGAGCCGGTAGAACAGGTCCTCGCGGAAGTCGCCCTGCTCGACCGCGCGCTCGGGCGGGCGGTTGGTCGCCGCGATGACGCGCACGTCGACGTCGATCACCTTCTCGCCGCCGACGCGCTTGAGCGTGCCCGTTTCCAGCACGCGCAGCAGCTTGACCTGCAGGTCGATCGGCATCTCGGTGATCTCGTCGAGGAAGAGCGTGCCTCCGTGAGCGCGCTCGAACACGCCGCGGCGCGTCCGCGTCGCGCCCGTGAAGCTGCCCGCCTCGTGGCCGAACAGCTCCGATTCGATCAGCGTCGGCTGGATCGCGCCGCAGTTGACCGCCACGAACGGCTCCTCCGCGCGCCTGCTCATGCGGTGGATCGTCTCCGCGATCAGGTCCTTGCCCGTCCCGGTCTCGCCCGTGAGCAGCACCGTCGACGACGTGCGCGCGACGCGCGACACGAGGTCGTACACGTGCTGCATCACGCGCGACGAGCCGACGAGCCGGTCGAAGCGGCCCATCCGGCGCAGGTTCTCGCGCAGCGTCGTCACCTCCGCGTGGAGGGCGAGCGTGCGCTTCACGCTGGCGAGCACGCGCTCGAAACGGCGCGTGTCGAGCGGCTTGGTCAGGTAGTCGAAGACGCCGCGGTGGATCGCCTCGACCGCCGAATCGATCGTCCCGTGGCCCGTGACGATCACGACCTCGGTGTCGAAGCCGGAGCTGAGCTGCTCGGAGAGCTTGGCGCTGTTGCCGTCGGGTAGGTCGAGATCGACGATCGCGAGGTGTGGCGCGCGCCGCTCGACCTCCTTGGTCGCCTGCCCCAGCGTCTGGACGGCGACGGTCTCGAAGCCGTGGGCCTGGACGAGCTTCTCGAGCGCGGCGAGGCTCGCCGCGTCGTCTTCGACCAGGAGCGCGCGAGGGATCATGGCGATCATCAGCTCCTACTCGCTGGCAAGAGGACTCGTACGGTGGTTCCACCACCGGGGCGGCTCGTGACCCGGAGCTGGCCGCCTTGTTCCTCGACGAGCGAGCGCGCGACCGCGAGGGCGAGGCCCGTTCCGCGCGCGCGCGCCGCGACGCCGGTCTCGAAGGCGCGGCCGAGCAAGTGCTCGGGCGGCAGCCCCGGGCCGTCGTCCTGGACGAGGACGAGCGCGCGCCCGTCGCGGTCGGCGCACACGCGCAGGCCCAGCTCGCCGCCGCGCGCGTTCGAGCCGAGCGCGCCCACCGCGGCGTGCAGCAGCGCCCGCTCGATCCGCTCGCGGTCCGCCGCGACGAGCACCGGCGCACGCTGCGACCGCGTCCGCACGCGCACGCCCGCCGACCGCGCGGCGTCGCGCACGAGCGCGGCGACCGAGCGCACGACCTCGCGCGCGTCGAACGGCTCGGCGGCCGCCGACTCGGGCGCCGCAGGTCGCTCTTCGACCTGCGCGCGGGCGCGGCAGAACGCGTCGAGCCCCCCGGCCAGCCGCGCCAGGTCGGCGTGCATCTGCCGGATCGTCTCCGCGCGGTCGGCGCGCTGCTCGTCGGACCCGTCGTCTTGCCCCAGGCTCCTGCGCAGGAGCTCGAGGTGCAGCGCGATGGCGTTCATCGGCGACTTCAGGTCGTGGATCTCTCTGCGCAGCTCCTGGGTCGGGAGTGCGGCCTCGTCGATCAGCACGAGCCACTGGCGTTCATGCTCGATCGGCGTCACGCGCAGGCGCAGCTTCCGTCCGGCGAGCTGGGGCTCGAGCACCTGCGGCCCCGCCGCCTCGCGCGGGCGCACGACCGCCAGCACGTGGTCCCGCAGGTAGGCGAACACCTGCTCCGCGAGCTCCGCCGTCGGCTCCCCGAGCAAATCGCGCGCGGCGGCGCTCATCCACAGCGGCCGGGCCGAGCCGTCGGTCAGGATTACGCCGCCGGCCACGCTCTCGGCGAGCGCCCGGAAGCGCGGATCGGGCGCGTCCGTGCGCAACGCCGCGGCGGCGTGACGGGAGGCCGGCTCGGTGGATGGCATCGGCTCTCCTCCTCGCATCGTTTCGGTCCTCCGCATGGTTTCGGTCGTGTGGGCAACCAACGTGCCGCACCTGCCTTCACGCGCGCGGGCACGGCAGTTGAGGCGGCTGCTCCGGCGCTGCGCTCGCCCCTGCGACCGCATGGGGCGCTGTGGAGCACGCACCGCGGCACCCCCAAATCGTACGCGTCCCGGTTCGGGGTGTGTCGATCCGGGGGCGATCGACGATCGGCCCGCCGCAGAGCACCCGAGCCGCACGACCGAGAGACGCTCGACCCGAGAACCCCGCATGTCCGAGAGCTCCTGCGCCCACCCCGCCTGCTCCTGCACCGTCGGGCCCGACGAAAAGGTCTGCGCCCCGTCCTGCCTGGTGGATGCCGAGGAGCCGATCGAGGACGCGCACGGCTGCTCGTGCGGGCACTCCGAGTGCCTGGGCGTGGCCGGCGAGGCCGGCGGGCAGGCCTTGCGCCGCGGCGCGGACGAGGCGTCGCACGCTCCCGAGGCGCCTCGGCCGGCGCATTGACGGACCGCTGGAGGCGCGCTGGAGGCGCTTCGTACAACGGGCGCTTTGTAGATTCTGCGCCCGTTGCGCGGTTTTCGGTCAGCCGCCGAGCAGCCAGGTCCGATCGGGGTCGGGCACGACGAGCGCAGGGCGGTGGGCCTCGGCGAGGACCCCGTAGGCGACGCTCCCCAGGAGCGTGCGCGACAATCCGGTGCGCCCGTGGGTGCCCAGGACGATCAGGTCGGCCTCCTCGGACGCGCTGCGGATCGCCTCGCGCGCCTGGCCCACGACGACGTCGATTGTCGCGCCGCTCGTGCGCCACGTGAAGTCGGCGAGCCACTCCTGGACGCGCCGGCGTGCGAGCGCGCGCGCGTCGCCCGCCAGCGCCGACGCCTCGACGACGGCGGACGGGATGCAGTGCAGCACGCGCACGCTCGCGCCGACCCGGTCGGCGAGCGCGTCCGCGAAGTCGAGCGCGCGGCGGCTGTGCTCGGAGCCGTCGATCGGCGCGAGGACGCTGCGCACGGCGCTCACCTTCTCGCGCTGGACCCACAGCGGCGTCTGCGTCCCCGCGAGCACCGCGCGCGTCGTGCTGCCGAAGTCGAGCATCGAGCGCCGCGCGTGCGTCCCGAGCACGACGAGATCCGCGCCCAGTTGCTCGGCCGCCTCGAGGAGCACCCGTGGCGCGTGGCCCGGCGTGACCCGCACCAGGTCGCCGGGCTCGTGCTCGGCGTAGCCGACCTCGCGGCACGCGAGCGCGACGTGGCCGACGACGCGCTCTCGCGCACGTGCCAGCGTCGCCGCCTCGTCGGCGCGCGCCGACGGCTCGTGGAAGGGACCGTTGTCGGAGAGCTCGACCGCATGGACGACGTCGACGTGCGCGTCGAGCGTGCGCGCGAGCTGGAGCGCGCGCACGATCGCGTGCGACGCGAGGCCGTCGGCGTCGACGCCGACCAGGATGCGCTCGAACACGTTCGCGGGGATCATGTTCGCGGGGATCATGGTGGTCAGGGAGCGATCAACGTACGCCCTCGGCCGCGCCGACGGAATACGCACGAGCGGATCGCCGCCGGCCGCTCAGGCGCGCGCGGGTCCGGCCGCGAGCCGGATGAGCGCGTCGACGAGCCGCGCGCTCGCGTCCTCGGCCGCGCCCTCGCCCGACGGAATCGGGACGAGCGCGCCCGCCGGGAGCTCGTCGGGCGGCTCGAACGTCGCGCTCACCCGGCGCCACACGTCGGCGCCGGCGTCGGACGGCGAGCGGGCGTCGCGCTCGCGCGCCGCGAGCCGCTCGAGGGTGACGGCCTCCGAGGCCGTGACGTGGACGACGACGCAGGCGAGGCCCAGGCGCGCCGCCGCCGCGACGAACGGCGCGCGGACGGCGCGCTGGGAGAACGTCGCGTCGACAACGACCGAGTGGCCGGCGCGCAGCGAGCGCAGCGCGCCGGCGAGGAGCGAGCGATAGGTGCGGATCTTGCGGTCCGCGGAGTAGAGGCCCTCGCCGAAGTCGGCGCGCGCGCTCGCGGTCGGGCTCCGCGCCGCCAGCACCTTGCGGCGCACGTCGCTCGAGAGGGGCGCGGCGCGCAGGACGCGGGCGAACGTCGGCGCGAGCCACGTCTTGCCGCACGCGGGCAGACCGCACAGGAGCACGAGCGCGGGCCGCAGCTCGTACGACGCCGCGAGCTGGACGTGGCGCATCGCGTCGGCGCGCAGGCGGGCGCGCTGCGCGTCGTCGAGCGCGGGATCCGCGGCCGTGAACGTCGCGACCTTGCCGCGCACGATCGCGCGGTAGCCCTTGTAGAAGTCGATCAGGGCGAGGATCTCCGGGTCGTGCGCGGCCGACGCGTAACGGCGCACGAGCCCGCCGGCGAAGCCGGGGTAGCCGCGCAGGTCGAGGTCCATCGCGAGGAACGCGAGCTCGTTCGCGACGTCGCAGCAGCGGAAGCGGCGGTTGAACTCGATGCAGTCGTACGCGACGACCCCGTCGCGCGTGAAGCACAGGTTGCCCGCGTGCAGGTCGCCGTGGCCCTCGCGGACACGCCCTTCGCGCAGCCGCCGCGCGAGCAGCTCCGCGTTCTCGTCGAGGAACGCGAGCGCGCGCTCGCGCAGGAACGCGCGTTGCGTCGCCGTCAGCGCGTCGCTGTCGCGCATCTGCTCGAAGTTCTCCTCCGCGTTCCCGCGCATCGCGTCCGCGCTGCCGTGCTCGTCGACGCCTTCGCCCGTCGCCGCTTCCGCGTGGAAGCGCACGAGGAGCTCGACGACGTCGCCGAGCATCGCGTTGTCGATCTCGCCCCGCTCGAGCATCGCGTCGAGCATGCGGTGCGCGGGCAGGCGCACCATCTCGACCGCCCAGTCGACCGTCTCGCCCTCGCCGCCGACGAACAGGTGCCCGCCGTCGCGCTCGACGATCGGCACGACGCCGACGTACGTGCGCGAGGCCATGCGCCGGTTGAGCCGCACCTCCTCCTCGCAGAAGTGCTTGCGTCGCTCGACGCTCGTATAGTCGAGAAAGCCGAGGTCGACCGGCTTCTTGACCTTGTAGACGCGCTCGCCGGCGAAGAACAGGAGCGAGATGTGCGTGCGCACGAGCGAGACCTCGCCCGCCGCGCCCGCGTACGCCTGCGGGCGCGACAGCTCGCGCACGAGCCGCTCGACGTGCGTCTCGCTCACCCGCGCACGCCCGCGAGGTAGTCAGCGGTCTCGCGCTGGCGCGGCGCCTTGAACACGTCGTCGGCGCGCCCCGACTCGATCACGCAGCCGCTGCCCCCGTAGCACCAGAAGACCGCGACGTCGTCGGCGAGCCGCCGCGCCTGGGCGAGGTTGTGCGTCACGATCGCGATCGTCACCGTGCCGCGCAGCTCGGCGATCAAGCGCTCGATCACCTCGGTCGCGAGCGGGTCGAGCGCGCTGCACGGCTCGTCCATCAACAGCAACCGCGGGCGCAGCGTCAGCGCGCGCGCGAGGCACAGCCGCTGTTGCTGCCCGCCCGAGAGCGCGAGCGCGGATCCGTTCAAGCGGTCGGCGACCTCGTCCCACAGGCCCACCCGGCGCAGCACCTCCTCGGTGCGCGCGTCGAGCTCGCCGCGCGGGCAGCCGTGCTCCCGCAGCGGCAGCCACAGGTTCTGGCGGATCGAGACCGGGAACGGGTTCGGCCGCTGAAAGACCATTCCGACGTGGCGGCGCAGCCAGCTCTCGTCGACGCCCTCGTCGACCTCGCGCCCGTCGAACAGGATGCGCCCCTCGACGCGGCAGCCGGGCACGAGGCCGCTCATGCGGTTGAGGCAGAACAAGAAGCTCGTCTTGCCGCAGCCCGAAGGGCCGATCAGCGCGGTGACGCCGCCGGCGCGGACGTCGAGATCGACGTTCTCGAGCGCGAGCTTGCCGTCGTAGCGCACCGACAGGTCGCGCACGGACAGGAGTGCGTCGGGCGCCGGCTCGCCGAGGCGCTGCGCGTCGCAGCCGCACTCGCCCGAGCGCGCCGACGGCCCGACGCCGCCCTCGCACTCCTCAGCCGCCGCGCACGCCTTCGGCGAGCGCTTGGGCGGCCCGACGCTTCGACCGGTCGGCGGCCCGACGCTGCGATTGGTCGGCGGCCCGACGCTGCGACTCGACGACGACGTGCGCTCGCTCATGCGCGGTGGATTCTACGCGCGACGAAGCGCTCGACCAGGCGGCTGGCGGCCGCGTTGACGGCGAGCAGGAGCCCGACGAGCACGAGCGCGCTCCCATACGCGTTCCGCTCGCCGCCGGGGACGTTCAGCGCGAGGTCGTAGATGTGGATCGAGAGCGCGCGGCCGGAGTCGAGCAGGCTCTCGGGCATGCGGTCGACGTAGCCGCTCGTGAAGATCAGCGCAGCGGTCTCGGCCATCGCGCGGCCGATGCCGAGCAGGAGCCCGGCTGCCAGCCCGGGCGCGGCGGCGGGCAGGAGCACGTGTGCGATCAGCCGCGTCCGCGACAGGTCGAGCGCCGCTCCCGCGAGGCGGTAGTCGTCCGGCACGGAGCGCAGTCCGAGCTCGATCGAGCGGACCAGGATCGGCAGCACCATGCACGCGAGCGTCAGGCCGCCCGACAGGATCGAGAAACCGAGGCCGAGCACGACGCAGAAGAACGCATTGCCGAACAGCCCGAAGACGATCGACGGCACGCCCGCGAGCACGACGAGGCTCGTGCGCACGAGCCGGCCGAGCGCGCCGCCGCGCCGCGCGATCTCCGCGAGCCAGATCGCCGTCCCGAGGCCGAGCGGGACCGCGACGGCGAGGCACACGCCGAGGATCGCCAGCGTCGAGACGAGCACGGTCGAGATGCCGCCCGCGCGTCCGGCGCGCTCGGGCGCGCTCAGGAGGAACTCGAGGTCGAGCGCGCGCCATCCGCCCGCGACGACGTCGCCGACGAGCCAGAAGAACGCGCCGGCGACGAGCGCCGCGCTCGCCCACACGCTCGCGTCGAACGCGCGCTCGCCGAGGCTCGCTCGCCGCCACTCAGGCACCGCTCGTCCTCCGTGCGAGGCGGCCTTGCACGCCGACGAGCGCGACGACGATCGCCATGAGCGCGAGCCCCGAGACGAACAGCACCGAGCGGTGCTCGCGCGTCGCGTACCCGAGCTCGAGCGCGATGTTGGCCGTCAGCGTGCGCACCGGGTCGAACAGGCTCGACGGCACGCGCGCGACGTTGCCGCACACCATGAGCACCGCCATCGTCTCGCCGATCGCGCGCAGCGTGCCGAGCACGATCGCGATGCCGAGCCCCGAGCGCGCCCACGGCAGCACGACGCCGCGGATCGTCGTCCAACGCGACAGCCCCAGCGCCGCGGCGCCCAAGACGTGCGCGCGCGGCACGTTCTCGAGCGCAGCGACTGCGAGCAGAGTCACCGTCGGCACGATCATCAGCGCGAGCACGAGCACGCCGGACAACAGGCTCGCTCCCGGCGGCTCGAGCTTCGCGACGAGCGGGACGAGCGTGACGAGCCCCCAGAAGCCGTACACGACCGACGGGATGCCGGCGAGCAGCTCGACGAGCCCGCGGAAGACCTGCGCGACGCGCGGCGGCGCGTGGAAGCGGCAGAAGACGGCGGCGAGCACGCCGACCGGCGCCGCGACGAGGATCGCGCCGGCGGTCGTCGCGAGAGACGCGACGATCATCGGCACGAGAGCGAAGCTCGCGGGATCGGCGTTCGGGTGCCAGCTCGGGTCGGTGACGAAGCGCGCCGGCCCGACGCGCGCGAGCCCGGGGAGCGACTCCGCGACGAGGAACGCGACGATCAGCACGACGATCGAGCCCGAAGCGATGCTCGCCGCGCGCAGAGCGAGCGTCAGGACCCGGTCGGACGAGCGCGGGCTCACGGAGCGCCGCCGCCCGTCCCGCGCGGATTCCGAGGATCGCGGTCGATCCGCGCCGCGTCCGCGCGTCGTCGTGCCGGCCCCCGACCCGACTCCGGAGAACCGCCGTGCACCACGCCCTCGCCCCGCTCGCCCTCGTCCTCGTCGCGGCGCTCGCCGCCCTCGCGCCCGTCCAGGAGCCCGCGCCCGCGCCCCCCGAGCGTGTGCGCTGGCAACCGACCGTGCTCGTGCAGCTCGCGGTCGGCGACCTCGACCGCTCGATCGCGTTCTACCGCGACACGCTCGGCTTCGAGCTCGAGCTGCGCGACGACGAGCTCGGCTGGGCGCGCATCGCGACCGGCATCCGCGGCGTCACGATCGGCCTGGGCGTCCAGGACGTCGTGAAGGGCAGCGGCACCGCGTCGATCAACCTCGGCGTCGGCGACCTCGACGCGGCGCGCGCCCTGCTCGAGCGCCGCGGCGTCGTATTCGCCGGCCCGACGATCGAGGTGCCGGGCGTCGTGCGGCTCGCCGACTTCGCGGACCCGGACGGCAACAGGATCCGCCTCGCCGGCCACGACTGACCTCACTCCGCGCCGGCGGCCGGGACGAACGCGAGGTCGCGCACGACGTCGTGCACCTCGGCCGAGCGGCAGTATTCGATGAACGCGCGCTGGAGCGCGGAGAGCTCGCCGCTCGTCACGAGCTCGAGCGGCCGTCCGACCGGGAACGCGCCCGCTCCCACGCTCTTCGTCGTCGGCGGCACGCCCGCGGTCGGCAGGAGCTTCAGCGGCACGCCGTTCGCCACGTCGTGCTCGGCCGTCCCGATCGACACGTACGCGATCGCGCTCGGGTTGCCGACGACGGTCTTGATGCCCTGTTGGTTGTCGCCGATCACGACGTCCGCCTCGACGTCCTGCTCCGCCAGAGCGAAGTACGCGAGGAAGACCTCGAGCGTCGCGCGACCGGACGCCTTGTTGACGACGGTGATCGGCTCGTCCGCTCCGCCGATCTCGCTCCAGCGCTCGACCTCTCCCGTGTAGATCGCGCGCACCTGATCGTCGGTCAGCGACTCGATCGGGTTCTGCGCGTGGACGATCACGCAGACGCCGTCGCGCGCGATCGTGTGCGCGTCGAGCTCGGCCGCCTCGTCGGGCTTCAGCGCGCGCGAAGCCATGCCGATGTCCGCGAGCCCCGAGCGCGCGTCGGCGATGCCGCGCCCGGAGCCGCCGGTCTGCACGTCGATGCGCACGCCGGGATGCTCGGCCTCGAAGCGCTTGGCGATCTCGGCGACGAGCGGCGCGACGGTGCTCGAGCCGCTGAGCGTGAGCTTGCCGGAGAGCGCGCCGCTCTCGGCGGCGACGGCTTCGTGGCCGCGTCCGCATGCGGCGAGCGGGACGAGCAGGACGAGGGCGAGCGCGGACGTCAGGCGAGCGAGTCGGAGCATCGGAGCCGTTCCTGATGTCGGGAGGCGGTGTCGGGAGCGGGCGGAGTCTATCCCGGCGCCGCGCGGGCCCGACCGATCGCCTTCTCGATTTCGCACGCGGCG
This sequence comes from uncultured Planctomycetaceae bacterium, assembly GCA_964528575.1. GTDB lineage: Bacteria > Planctomycetota > UBA1135 > UBA1135 > CAZGTQ01. The sequence goes on from CAZGTQ010000272.1 coordinate 70,248, forward strand.
ATCACGACGAGCGGCAACAGGAGGCAGGCCGCGAGCTCGCCCGCGCCGAGCGCGGTCGTCTCGAACACCGACTGCAGGAACGGCGCGTAGATCACCGCGAGCTGCAGGAGGAGCGTCAGGACGATCGCGCCGACGAGCGGCAGGTTCGTGCGCAGTCCGAGCGTGAAGATCGAGCGGCGCTCGGAGCGCACGACGAGCGCGTGCGCGAGCTGCGAGAACGTCAGCACCGTGAACGTGATGGTCTGCCAGCTCTCCGCTCCCCGGCCGTGGAACCACGCCTGTGCGCCGATCGAGAGGCCGGCGATCGTCAGGCCGACCCACACGACGTGGCGGCCGAGGCCGTGCGCGAAGATGCTCTCGTTCGGCGGGCGCGGCTTGCGCTCCATCACGCCGCGCTCGGCCGGCTCGACGCCGAGCGCCAGGCCCGGCAGCCCGTCGGTGACGAGGTTGATCCACAGGATCTGCACGGGGAGCAGCGGGATCGGCAGGCCGAGCAGCGGAGCGATCGTCAGGGTCCAGATCTCGCCGGAGTTGCTCGTCATCGTGTAGCGCACGAACTTGCGCACGTTGTCGTACACGCGCCGCCCCTCGCGCACCGCCGCGACGACCGTCGCGAAGTTGTCGTCGAGCAGCACCATGTCCGCCGCCTCGCGCGCGACGTCGGTGCCGCCGCGTCCCATCGCGACGCCGATCTCCGCCTGCTTCAGCGCCGGCGCGTCGTTGACGCCGTCGCCGGTCATCGCGACGTACTCGCCCGCGTCCTGCAGCGCCTTCACGATCGCGAGCTTCTGCTCGGGCGACACGCGCGCGAACACGCGCACCGCGTGCAGGTCGACGTCCCCGCGCTCGAGCGCGACGCCGGTGACGACCTCGTCGTCGCTCTCGGCGAGGCCGAGCTGCCGCGCGATCGCGAGCGCGGTGCGCGGATGGTCGCCCGTGATCATCACCGGCCGGATGCCGGCCGCTCGGCACTGCTGCACCGCGTCCTTCGCCTCGGGCCGCAGCGGATCGACCAGGCCGAGCACGCCGAGGAACGTGAGCTCCTTGTCGAGCTCGTCGCGGTCGGCCGGCTCCGCGTCGAAGCGTCGCTGCGCGAACGCGAGCAGGCGACCGCCCTCGCCCGCGAGCCGCGCGACCGTCTCGAGCACCTCGTCCGCGTCGAGCGGCATCTCGCCCTCTGGACCGAGCGCGGCGGTGCAGCGCTCGAGCACGACCTCGGGCGCGCCCTTGGTGTACGCGACGACGCCCCCGCCTGGCTCCGGGTGCACCGTCGTCATGCGCCGTCGCTCGACGACGAACGCGATCTCGGCCGCGCGCGGCGTCGAGCGGCGCAGCTCGTCGACGTCGAGCCCGGCGTCGCGCGCGGCCTCGAGCAGCGCGACCTCCGTCGGGTCGCCCGTCTCGAACGTCGCGTCGTTGTTCAGCGCGGCCGCGCGCGCGAGCGCGCGCCACGGCTCCCCGTCCGCGCCGCCGAGCCCGGCGCGCTCCTCGCCGGCCGCGACGGCGACGTCGACGCTCATGCGGTTCTGCGTCAGCGTGCCGGTCTTGTCGGTGCAGACGACGGTGACCGAGCCGAGCGTCTCGACCGCCGCGAGCTTGCGCACGAGCGCGTTGCGCTTCGCCATGCGGCGCGCGCCGAGCGCGAGCGCGACGGTGACGACTGCGGGCAGCGCCTCGGGGATCGCGGCGACGGCGAGGCTCACCGCCGTGAGGAACATCAGCGTGGGCTCCTCGCCGCGCGCCACGCCGAGCGCGAACACGCCCGCGCAGATCACGAGCACGCCGATCGCGAGCGCGCGTCCGAAGCGCGCCAGCCGGCGCTGGAGCGGCGTGCGGCCGGCGTCCGCGCTCTGCAGGAGACCGGCGACACGGCCGAGCTCGGTGCGCATGCCGGTCGCGAAGACGAGGCCGGTCCCGCGGCCGCTCGTGACCGCGGTGCCGCGGTGGGCGAGGTTGACGCGGTCGCCGATCGGCAGGTCGTGCTCCTCGAGCGGCTCGACCGCCTTCTCGACCGGCAGCGACTCGCCGGTCAGCGCCGCCTCGTCGACGCGCAGGTCGGCGGTCTCGACCAGGCGCGCGTCGGCCGAGACGACGTCGCCCGCCTCGAGCGCGACGACGTCCCCGCGCACGAGCTCGCGCGCGGCGACTGTCGTCCACCCGCCGCCGCGCCGCACGCGCGCCCGCGGCGCCGCCATGCGTCCCAGCGCCTCGAGCGCGCGCTCGGCCCGCAGCTCCTGGGTTGCGCCGATCGCGCCGTTGACGAGGAGGATGACGACGATCGCGACCGTGTCCTCGGGCTCGCCGACGATGCCGCTCACGATCGCCGCGGCGATCAGGACGAGGACCATCAGGTCGGTGAACTGACCGAGGACGACGACGAGCGGAGAGCGGCGCTTGCGCTCCTCGAGCTCGTTGGGCCCCTCCGTCGCCAGCCGCCGCGCCGCGTCGTCGTGCGACAGCCCGTGGGGGACCTGCACGCCGAGCTCCGCGGCGACCTCCTCGGCGGGGCGGACGTGCCACGGCGTCGCCTGCGCCCGCTGCTGCTCCGCGACGCGCATGTCCGCACGAAGTTACCGGAACGCGCGGCGCTGCGCTGGCGTGATCTCGCGCTTCGCGGGGCGTCAGCCGCTGGTCGCGAAGTGCCGCACGACGTCGAGCGTCGTGACGATGCCCACGAGGCGCTCGTGGTCGAGCACGAGCACGCGGTGCACGCGGTTGTCCGCCATCCGGCGGCACACCTCCTGCAGCGAGTCGCTCGGCGCGACCGAGATCACGTCGGACGTGATCCAGTCTGCGACCGTCCCGCTGGGCAGCACCTGCGCGCTGTAGTCGTCCTTGTCGTAGAGCTCGTCGACGTCCTGGTCGCCCGGCTCCTCGAGCGGGTTGGCGAAGTAGTACGTCGGCCGGCCCTGGTCGGGCATGCCCTCCGCCGCGTCCGCGGCGCGAGCGACGTCGCGCAGGGAGAAGACGCCGACGACGTTGCCGTTCGAGTCGACGACGGGCGCGCCGCTCACTGCGTTCTCGTCCAGTGTGCGCCGCGCGTCGCTGATCGGCATCGACACGTCGATCTGCACGACGTCGGTCTGCATCAGGTCGCGGGCGGTCGGCTTCGTCGCATGCATGAGCGGAGTCCTTTGTTCGAGCTGTCGCTGGTCGCTGGTCGCTATTCGATCCGTCTCGCGACCGTCGTGGCGCCGTGGTAGTCGAGCGCGAACTCGTAGGCGCGGTCGCTCTCGACGTGAAACTCGAGCGTGACCTCGGGGTCGAATGCGGAGACGAAGCGGTGCTCGCCGAGCGCGACCAGCGTGAAGTCCTCGCCGCGCGGCGGGACGACGTGGAGCTGATCGCCGAGGAGCGCGATCCGGAAGCGGTTGCAGCCGACGTAGTAGTCGCCGACGTACGTCGCCAGCGCCTCGACCGGCAGCTCGACCGCGGCCCTGTCCGGATCGGGCAACCCGAGCACGGCGCGCGCGATCCGGCGCTCGACGAGCGCGACCGGCGCGGCTTCCGAGCTCGAGAGCACCGCGATCGTCAGGTCCGCGCCGGGGTACCACGCGACGTGCACGCGGCTGCCGCCGGTGCTCCCGCCGTACGAGATGCCGCGCACGTCGTCGAGCGGCGTCAAATTGAAGCCCATGCCGAAGCTCGTGCGCGACCCGTCCGCGAGCGGCGTCGGCTCCGTCATGCGCGCGATCTCGCTCTCGGAGACCACGCGCCCCGTGACGAGCGCGCGGTGCAGCTCGAGCAGGTCGCGCGCGCTCGAGCACAGCCCGATCGCGTCGAAGGCGTGCCAGTCGCGCGGCCCCTGCACGAGGCTGCCGACGACCTCTTGCGCGGCGTCCGCGACCTCGCGCAGCGGCGGCCCGTCGTAGCAGTAGCGCGTGTCGAGGAGGTCGAGCGGGTCGACGAAGCGCGTGCGGATCCACTCCGGCACGCTCGTCTCCGTCACCTTCTCGAGCACGAGCCCGAGCGCGAGCACGTTCGTGTTGCTGTAGTCGAAGCACGTCCCCGGCTCCGCCTCGAGCGCGAGCGCCGCCATCCGCTCGAGCACGGTCCGCCCGTCGAGCTCCTCTGCGCGCCGCCGCGGCAGCCCGTCGACGAGGTCGGTGTACGCGGGGATGCCCGAGGTGTGCGTGAGCGCCTGGCGCAGCGTCACCGCGCCGATCTCGCCCTCGAGGCCGAGGTGCTCGCCGAGCGTGTCGTCGAGCGACAGCCGCTCGCTCTGGGCGAGTTGCACGATCGAGATTGCGATCAGCGGCTCGGTCAGGGAGCCCGCGCGGTAGGCGCTCGACTCGTCCGCGAGCTCGTGGTCGGACGGCTCGACGTAGCCCCAGCCGTCGGCGACGAGCATGTCGGATCCGACGGCGACGGCGACCGAGAGACCGTGGACGTCCTGGGCGCCGACCGCCGCGCGACAGATCGCCTCGATCTGACCGACGAGGTCGTCGTCGCCGCGCGGCGGCGTGGCGGCGCGGGCGACTGCGACGGCGGCGACGGCGGGAAGCAGGAGCGCGAGCGCCGTGCGGCGCGCGCTGCGTGCGGATTCGTTCATCTTGCTCGACTCTCCGGGCGCGCCCCCGCGCCCACGACGCCACGCTACGCCCCTGTCTCGCGCGGGACAGGGGGCCACAGTGCGCAGAAGGCGCGCAGATATGGCAGTGCGCAGAAGGCGCGCAGATATGGCAGTGCGCAGAAGGCGCGCAGCTGCGGCGCGCAGCTGCGGCCGGTGCGAAGCTGCGGCGCACCCGCAGAGTCGGCGCGCAAGCGCCGTGCCGGCGGCGCTACTCGAGCGCGCCGTTCGTGATCCAGTCGCGCACGACCGCGATCTGGTCGACGGAGAGCGGCGGGCCGACCGGCATCTGCGGCACGCACGCGAGCGGCCCCTGGATCACCTGCACGACCACGCTGGCGTCGGGATCGCCCGGCACGACGTACGGCGAGCCCGTGATGCACACGTCGTTCCCGGTCCCGGTGACCAGGCTCTGGTGCGCCGCGCTCGAGCTGCCCGCTCCGAGCGAGAAGCCGCCGTTCGGGGCCGCGTCGCTGTGGCAGCCGAGGCAGTTCGGCCCGAGGACCGCCCAGACCGGCGCGAACGGGCCGGGATCGATGATCTGGCCCGCGACCATCGTCAGCCACGGCGTGGGCGCGCCGCCGCCGAGGTGGTTGTCGGCCGCGCCGACGTTGCGCGCGGACGTCAGCACGCCCGCGAATCCGTTCGTGAAGCGGCTGGGGCGCGCGCTCGCCGGCCCGACGAAGCGGCCGGCGACGAGCGTGGTCGAGCCCGCGTCCGCGAACGCGCCGGTCGGATTGACCGTCAGCCCTTCCGCGCGGATCTGGCCGTTGCCCGCGAGGAACGCGGAGAGGTCGAGCAGGAGCGCGTCCGGGGCGCCGTTCTCGTCGCCGCCCTTGAAGGTCGAGGCGAACGGGGGGTCGGGCGGCAGCGCGTAGCGCGAGTCGAGGTTCGCCGCCTCGGTCTCGATCGCGACGCGGTCGAAGCGGTCGACGAAGCGGCCGCGCACGCTCGCTCCGTCGCCGAGCAGCACGTTCCCGAAGAAGTCGACCGCGGCCGTGACGAGGCGCGTCGCGCGGAGGTTGCCGAGCGCGCGGTGCACGTACACGTTGGGCCCGGTCGGCGGCGGGCCGAGCGTCGACGTGTCGAGGTCGTTCGCCGACGTGAATGCGACGAAGATCTCGCCGTTCGGCGCGACGACGATGTCGGCGGACGTGCTCGGCCCGGTCGTATCGCTGTCGCCGGCGGCGTTCGGCCGGCTCGCGCGCCGCAGGCCCATGACGCCGCCGGGGAACGGCTCGACCAGCTCGGCGAAGTAGACGTCGATCTGGCCGTTCGCATCGGCCGGCAGGACGGGGAAGACGGCCGCGGACTCGAACGCGACGTGCAGCCCGCTGCGCTCGATCGCGGGGGCGTCGGAGTCCGCCGTCGCGCCGCTCGGGGTCACCTGCGTGATCGCGCCGAGCTCGAGGTCGCGCACGTGCACGTGGCGCACGCCGTTCGTGTTCGTCCCGAGGTTCGTCGCGAGCGAGGAGAACGCGACCCGGGCCCCGTCGCCGCCGATCGCGGGCGCGCCGGAGTCGAGGTTCCCGCCGTCCGGCGCCGCCCCGGCCTGGGAGACGAGCTCGGTCGTTTCGTGGCGCAGGTCGATCGAGCCGTCCGCGAGCACGCGCACCGAGAGCTCGCTGCGGTACACCTGGCGCACGTTCGCGGTCGTCGTCATCCCGTCGCGCAGGTTGGTCGCGGCGGACTCGAACGCGACGTAGACGGTGCCGGCCCGGCCGGCGGTGCCCGGCTCGTACGCGTCGCGGGGGACGTAGGTGATCGCCGGCCGCAGCGATTCGCCGTTGCCCGAGCGGTTGCCCGTCGCGCGCCGGCTCGCGAGGACGACGTCGACGAGCGCGGCGCGCGTGTCGTCCGGTCCGCCGCACAGGAACGCGTCGATCTCGGCGAGGAAGCGCGCGCGCCCGCCGGGCACGAGGCGCCGGCGGCCGTCGGTGTCGAACGGCTCGATCACCCCGTCCTGGTCGTCGTCGGCCGAGCCGACGATCGAGAACCCGCCCTGGTCGTCGGGGAACGAGAACAGCCCTGACGTCAGCGCCCAGTCGATGCGCCGGTCCTTGGCGAAGTGGTCCGGGATCGCGTTGCGCGCGCGGTCGGCGAGCGCAGAGTTCGACAGGGCGCGGAAGTTCGCGTCGAGCGAGAGCTTCGGGTTGCGCCAGGCGCGGTTGATCGGGTTGAACGTCCCCGCGATCGTGTCCAGCGCGCCCGCGTGGCAGCCCATGCAGACGTTGCTCTCGCTCTCCGGGACGTTCTGCACGATCGGGTCGCCGGGCGGCGCGCCGGGGTGGGGCGTCGGCGCGTCGAAGAGCGTCGTCGTGTCGGGGTCCTCCGCCATCGAGTGGCAGTTCACGCAGCGCGGGTGGCGGAACTTGCCGGCGAGCGAGTAGCTGAACGCCGCCTCGTCGACGAGCCGGTCGACGACCGCGGCGACGAACACGTCCGGCGCGTCGTTCGTGTCGAGCGCGCCGTCGCGGTCGAGCGCCTTCTTGTCGCCCGACTTGGCCGCGTCGTCCGCGGGTGTGCGCGTGACGAACGCGTAGAAGACGACCGACTTGTCGTCCTGCGCCGAGACGCCCGGGATCAGCCCGCCCGCCGCGTCGTGGCTCGTGATCGGGTTCTTCGGCTCGAAGCCGAAGAAGAGCCCGGTCGAGAGGTTCCCGCTGGTGGACGGGACGCCTGTGTCGTTGCAGTTGGCTGGCGTCGACGAGATCCCCGAGCTGCAGGCCGTGAGCGACGCGGCGACGAGGGCGAGGGCGAGACGACGGGCGAGGCGACTCATCGAGACACTCCGAACGGTGGGCGAGCGGACCCCGTCCGCACGGGGCGGGCCGGGGCGGCATCCTAGCCTGGTAGGGTGGGCGCGTGAGAGCATTCCTCTGCTTCGGGCTCGCTCTCGTGTGGGCGGCCGTCCTCGTGTCGGGACTGTGGACTACGCTGTACTACCGGCCGTCCGCGGAGTACTACGTGTCCGAAGTGCTCGCCCTCCGCGCGCACCTCGGCTGGTTCCCGAACGTCCACGCCTTCGCCGGCATCGCGACCGGCGTGCTCCTCGCGTGGGCCGCGCTGCTCCCGCGAGTCGGCAGCGCGACGCGGCTCGTCGCGCTCGCCGCCGCCGCGTCGATCGCGTTCGGCTGGATCGGCGGCCGGATCCTCGGCCCCGTGGAGGTCGGCCCCGAGCCGCCGGACGAGAGCGTGTTGCTCGGCCACTACTGGCTGCACGTCGCCGCGGTCCCGCTGTTCGTGACGACGGCGGTCGCGGTGCAGATCGTCGCGCTCGTCCGCGGCGCGCGGACGGAGCGCTGACCGATTCCTTGGCAGGGGCAGGGCGCCGTTCGCGCCATGGGGGGCGAGGACCCCGTGCCCGATCGCTCCCACCCCGACCCGCGCCGCGCGAAGGACGTGTTCGGCCGCGCCGTCGAGCTGCCGGACGCGCAGCGCGAGCGCTACCTCGTGGACGCGTGCCGCGGCGAGCCGGCGGTCGAGGAGCGCGTGCGGGAGCTGCTCGTCGCCCACGAGCACTCGACGACCGTTCTGCCGCGCGGCCTGCTTGCCCGGGCCCGCGCGAACGAGTACGCAGGCGGCATGGACGCGGAGCGGAGCGGCCGGCGCTGGGGCGCCGCGGCGGCGATCGTCGCGGTGGGGGCGGCCGCGATCGTCTGGACGTGGCTGGGCGAGGCCGAAGGACAGCGCACGTCGATCACGACCGCTGTCGTCGACGTGCTCACGCTGTCCGGGCTGCTCGTCTGGGCGCTCGCGCTCGCCGGCTTCGCGCGCAGCACGCGCGTCGCGATCGGCGTGGCCGCGGTCCTCGTGCCCGCGCTCGCGGCGGTGCTCGTCGAGTTACGCGGCGTCACCGGCGATTTCGTGCCCGTCCTCGGCTGGCGCTTCGCTCCGGACGCGGGACCGGAGCTCGGCGCGCTCGAGCCGGTCGAGCCGGCGCCCGCAGCCGCCGCGCCGGCGCTCGCCCACGCGCCGTTCCCGCAGTTCCTGGGCTCCGGCCGCGACGGTGTGATCCGCGGCGTGCGGCTCGCGCGCGACTGGGAGAGCGCGCCGCCGCGCGAGCTGTGGCGGCGGCCCATCGGCGCGGGCTGGTCGGGCTTCGCGGTCGACCGCGGCGTCGCGGTCACGCACGAGCAGCGCGGCGAGCACGAAGTGGTCGCGGCGTACGACCTCGCGACGGGCGCGCCGCTGTGGGAGCACGCGGACGAGGCGCGCTACGGGTCGACGATCGCTGGGATCGGCCCGCGCGCGACGCCGTCGATCGACGGGGAGCGCGTGGTCGCGCTCGGCGCCACGGGCCTCTTGACGTGTCTCGATCGGACGAGCGGCGCGCTCCGCTGGCAGCGCGACGTGGTCGCCGAGAACGGCGCCAGGATCCCGCAGTGGGGGCTCGCTGCGTCGCCGCTCGTCGCGCGCGGCCTCGTCGTCGTCGCGGTGGGCGGGGGCGACGGGCGCGCGCTCGTCGCGTACGACGCGCAGTCGGGCGAGCGCGCGTGGAGCGGCGGCACGGACGGCGCGGGCTACGCGTCGCCGGCGCTCGTGCGGCTCGCGGGCGTCGAGCAGGTGCTCGTGCTCGGCGCGCGCGCGCTCACCGGCTTCGCGCCCGCGAGCGGCGAGGTGCTGTGGACGGAGCCGTGGCAATGGCACCATCCGAACGTCGCGCAGCCGGTGCTCGTGTCGGACGAGCGCCTCGTCGTGTCGACCGGCTACGGCGTCGGCGCGGCGGCGTTCGACGTCGCGCGCGCGGGCGAGGGAGCGCTCGAAGCGCAGCGCGCGTGGTCGAGCATCGCGCTCAAGGCCAAGTTCGCGAACTTCGTCCATCACGCGGGGTTCTTGTACGGCCTCGACGACGGCGCGTTCGCGTGCGTCGACGCCTCGACCGGCAAACGAGTGTGGAAGCGCGGCCGCTATGGCCACGGCCAGCTCCTGCTCGTCGGCGACGTCGCGCTCGTCCTCACCGAGGACGGCGAGATCGTCCTCGTCGAAGCGACGCCCGCCGAGCACCGCGAGCTCGCCCGCGCCCCCGCGCTCGCCGGCAAGACGTGGAACTCGCCGGCCTTCGCCGCGCCCTACCTCGTCGTGCGCAACGACGCCGAAGCCGCGTGCTTCGAGCTGTCGCTGCAGCGGTAGCTTCAGCGCACATATACCACGAGGAACCTCCAGGCCACTCCCAAGGTGTCGTGCAGCGACGCGCATGCGTTTCCGAAAGGCGCTCGGCGAAGTTGAGCCATGTGGGCCCCTGGCGCCCTGGCGCATTGACCTCTTCGTGCCGTTTGGGACCCAGTCGGCCGACAGCGGGCGTTGGATTCGTTGCCTACCAGCGTCAGTCGGTTGGTGGGCCCGACAGCCGCCGGAAGAACTCAGTGGCGGCGTCGTCCCGAAGCGAGATCGCGAGCTGCAATCCCTCCGAAATGAGCTGCATGTGCCCATCGGGGTCGACCGAGGTGGTCTCGATCTCCGCTTGTTGCAGACGAACGATGACGGAGTGCTGGAGAGCCAGGAGCAGATAGCGGCTCTGACCGACTTCCCGGAAGATCGGGAGAGCCTCATCGATCGCGTGTCGTGCCTGCTCGAGGTGATGTGCGTCCCGTTCGGAATCGATCTCGGCCGTGCCTAGTCTACGAAGGCACAGCGACCCCAGCGACATCGCCAGATCGCCGCGGACGCCGAGCTCGCGGTAGATGGCGACGGACTCCTCGACAGCGGCGGTTGCCTTGTCGAGCCAGGAGACACGGCCCTCGCGGGTCGTCTC
>CAZGTQ010000273.1:0-3702 GCA_964528575.1 uncultured Planctomycetaceae bacterium
GTCGGGGATCATCACGGCGAGCGTCTCGCCGTCGGTGGGGAGCGCGTCGGCCGTGCGCACGAGGTGCGCCGCGAGCAGCAACACCTGGAGCACGAGCGAGAGAGCGGAGGCGCCGAGGAACGTCGCGATCAGGCGGAGCTGGATGCGCGGCTTGATCAGCTTGCGGCGGCGCTTGAAGTGCGGTTGGGACATGGGGGAAATCGTCTAACGGTGGTTCGCGAGCAGCTGCTCCCAGGCTTCGGGCTCGTCCGGGGGAACGACGCCGAGGATCAGGGACAATGCCTTCGCCGCGGCCGAACGGACCGCGTCCGACGGGTCGCCCAAGCGCTCGGCGAGAGGCATGATCGACGTGGACGAGCCGAGGCCGGCGAGCGCGCGGCACGCCTCGACGACGACGACCTCGTCGTCGTGCGCGAGGCACGCCGCGATCCAGCCCGCGCGCTCGTGGCGGAACAAACGCCCGCGGCCGAGCGCGCGCACCGCGCGCAGCACTTCGGCGGACTCGTCGCTGCCGAGCCGCGCCACGTGCTCCGGCCCTTCGACCTTCCACGCGAGCGCCTCGGCCTCGTACCAGCGGCGCCAGCGCTCGGGCTCGTCACGGAAGTCGCGGCCGGCGATGCGGCACAGGCCCGCGCGCGCCGCGGCGCGCACGAGCGACGACGGCGACTCGAGCAGGCCGATCAGCGGCTCGACCGATTCGGCGTCCTCGAGGCTGCCGAGCGCGCGCGCGGCGAGCGCGACGCGCTCCTCGTCGCCGTCGAGCAGCGGACGCACGCGCGCGAGGACGGCGACGTCGAACGGTGGCTCCAGCGCGCTCGCGACACGGTCGAGCGCCAGCAGCACGAGGGGCTCGAGCTCCGCGCCGGCGCGCAACAGTTGCGAAAGGGCCTCGAGCGTAGCCGGGGAAGGCGCGGAGCCGAGGCCGCCGATGGCTGCGGCCTGCGCGGCCGGCTCCAGCTCGGGCACGAGCGCGATGAGCGCGCGCGTCGACCACGGCTCGCGCTCGACGATGGCCGCGAGCGCGGCCTGGAGCGCGAAGTAGATGCGCGGCTCCGGCCCGAGCTCGTCGGGCGGCGGAGTGGCGAGCTCCAGGGCCAGCGGGAAGCACGACGCGGTGCCTGCACGAGCCAGGATCTCGAGCGCGAGCTCGGGCGGCGGAGCGTCAGGTCGGCGCCGCGTGCCGCGCAGGTGGGCGGCTACATGGTCGGCCGGAAGGGCGGCGAGCGCACCAAGGAGCCGCGCCCGCAGATCGGCGTCGAGCGGAGCCGGCGGGTCCCCGTCGAGCCGGTCCGTGGCGAGCGTCTCGACCAGGACGGCGATCGCCCCAGGACCGAGAGCGACGACGTCGCCGAGGATGTCCTCGCGCGCCTCCGCTCCCGCTTCGGCGCAGCTCGCGATCAAGGCGCGCGCCGCGCGCTCGACGTCCGCGCGCTGAGCGCTCGCCACGGGCACCAGCGCGAGCGCCGCGGCGACGGCGAGCACGCGCGCGCTTCGCGCGGCGCGCGACAACGGGGCGATGGGCTCGGCTCGGCTCATAGACCCAGCAGGCTCGCCTTCAGCGGCTCTTGCTTGTCCGGTCCCGTCCACGATTGGTACATGAGGAGCGCGCCGTCGATCGAGTCCATGTCGAAGTCCGCGTCCCAGCCCTCGTACGTGCCGCCGGGGAGGCCGGCCCACGCGAGACGGACCCACACCGCGCCATGGGACTCGAACGGCGTGCCTGCCGCGGACGCGTCGGCGCCGACGATCGACCACGGATCCGCGCGCTTGCCCGCCACGGCCGCCGGCACGGCGACGATGCGCCACGTGAGGGTCTGCGGGGTCTCGTTCACTTCGGCCGCGGCGGCCAGCGCGGCGTCGAGGTGGATGCGCACGCCCTCCGACAGCGTCGCTTCCGCCACGACGAGCCCGCCGAAGAGCTCGAAGTCGTTCGACAGGTAGGCGCTCGCCTTGGGCCCGTTGATCGTGCCGTAGAACTCCGTGTCGGCCGCGAGGAAGATCGAGTCGGAGCCGCCGCCTGTGTCGTCGGCGGCGACGTGCACCGTGACGTTCGCGGGATTCCGGGTCAGCGAGGTCATCACAGACGCCGAGTTCAGCGCGATCGAGTCGCGCACGAAGATCTCGATCGGACCGTTCGTGTCGTCGAGCAGCAGCATCGCCCGCGAGTCGAGCACGAGCTCGTCGACGAGCAGCGTCATCGGACCCTGGAGGACGAGGAGCGCGCGCGACGACACCGAAAGCTCGGTGAAGCCGTGCTCGCCGGCCGGCAGGATCTTGGGCAGCATGCTCCCGTGCTCGAGCGCGCCGGCTTGAGGGATGCTCGGGAGGTTCACGGGCGCGAGCAAGAGATCGCTGGTCGCGGTCGAGGTCTCGCCCGTCACCGTCGCGTTGGATCCCGTCGTGACCGCGCTCGCCGGACCGGCGATCACGTCGCCGTAGATCGTGGTCGACTTGGCCTTCGAGCCGGCGATCGTGACGTCGCCGTTCGAGCGCACGACGGCGCCCCCATCTGTGTGGGGCGGCTTCGCGAACAGGTCGGCCTGCGATGCGTAGCTCCCCAGGCTCGAGTCGTAGCCATCGATCAGGGTCGCCGGATGGATGTCGAGCTCCAGAAGGGCCACGAGCCCCGAGGCGTGCGCATACGGCGACAGCTCCTCGACCGTCAGGGAGACGGTGGCGCGTCCGCGGCCGTACATGCCTGTGCTCTCGAGGCGCAGCATCCCGTCCGCTTGCTCGATCGCTTCGACCCAGAAGAGCCCGTTGCCGAAGGCCGCCGGCGCCGCCGCGCTACCGATCCGACCCGTCTTGCCGACCGAGAGGCCCCAGTACGCCTCGGCGAGGCCCGCTTCGGCGATGTAGAACGCGCGCTTGTCGTGCGCCGACTGCCCCATTCGCTTCGTGATCGCGAGGTTGACCTGCAGGAACGACATCCCCAGCCCCGTCACGACGAGCGCCACGATCAGCGCAATGACCATCACGCCGCCGAACTCGGACCCTCCAGCGCGACGAGCGACCTTCACGCCCCGCCTCCCGCGAAGTTGCGGCACGTGACGGTCGTCTCGGCCGTCTGCCTGTACACGTTGCCCCGCTCGTCGATCTGTTCGAGCGTGAGCCGGATCGTCACGTTCGCGCCGTCGATCAGGAAGTGCAGCCCGGTCTCGTCCGCGAGCCCGTTGTCGTTGTCGTCGGCACCGTTCGTCTCTTCGCCCTCGAACATCGGCCGCGCGATGTTCGTCCACACGACCCGGCGCTCGCCCGGCCCACCCGGATCCTGCCACCACTCGACCGAGCGCATGTCGTCGGAGAACGCGATCCGGTGCGGGTCGCTCCAGACGACCTCGCCCCCCTCGACGCCGAGGCTGAACTCGTACAGCACCTCGTCCGTCGCCGTGTCGGGACCGAGCGCCGGCAGGAGCGTATCCCCGTTCGTCCCCATCAGCGCGTACGCGATCTGGTCGAGCACGCGCCGCGCGCGGTCCTCGACGGTCATCGCGCGGGTGGACTCCTCCTGCACGCGGCCGGTCTCGCGCAACAGCACGGTGACCTTCATCAACACGATGGACAGGAGCGCGACCGCGATGGCGATCTCGATCACCGTGTAGCCGGATCGGGCGTGCGCGCGCATCAGAAACGCAGCTCCGTCAAGGCGGTGCACAGCTCGAAGCGGCGCGGCCCGCTGCGACCCTGCCACTCGACGAGCAC
>CAZGTQ010000274.1:0-49320 GCA_964528575.1 uncultured Planctomycetaceae bacterium
TCAGTCCGCTCGCGCGGCGGACGCCGCTCGAAGAGCAGCTCGCGCATCTCGCCCTGCACGTCGGCCATGCCCCACGCGGCGAGCACCGACAACGGGATCTGCGCGGCGACGACGAGGCCGAGCGATCCGGTGCGCCGCAGCACGAGGCCCGCGATGCGCAGCCCGACGATCGCGCCGAGCGCCCAGAGGCTCCATTCCGCGAGCTGCGTGCCGAGCACCGTGGGCCAGCTCACCGCGACGCGCGCCGCGCCGAAGAGCTCGCGCAACTGGAACGTCGCGAGCAGGCTGACGACGACGACGAGCGCGACGACGAGCGCGAGCCGCCGCGCGGGCGAGCGCAGCCACGCCTCGAGGTCGACTCCGCCGCGGTCCCGCTCGGCTCGCATCGCGCTCAGAGTAGCGCGCGCCGGCGGGCGACGCCCGTCAGGGCACGAGCTCGAGCTCGTGCGCGTTGCTCGCGAAGACGACCTCGATCGCCGGCGCCGCCCGGAGGACGACGTGAGCGCGAGGTAGAAGCGGCCCGCGTGCGCGAGCGGCGCGGCGAGCGTCCACGCCTGCGCGCCACCCGCGCCGACCGAGACCGTGGCGGGGGAGCCGAGAGCGCGACGAGCAGCGGACCGAGGCGCGAGACGGGGAGTCGCATCGGGGACCACCTCGCGGCCCCGATCGTACTCGGCTCAGACGTTCTCGGGCGGGAGCATCGCCTCGATCCGGCCCTTCAGCTCGAGGACCTTGACGAGGTAGAGGATCGCGAGCACGAGCGCCGCCGGCGCCGCGACCCACTGCAGGCACGGCACGAATCCGCCGACGGCGCAGACGCAGAACCAGATCCCGAGCGAGCGCCCGCAGTCGCCGACTTCCGGTCCGCGGCCGAGCTCCCCGAACGTGTCGCACAAGGAGTCCGACAGGCGCGGGAACACGAAGAAGTTCCAGATCAGGTGGAAGAAGGGGATCATCGCGAGCCACACGAGCGACGAGTCCATCCGCCGGTGGCGCGCGGGCACCGCCTCGTAGCAGCGGTAGAGGAACCAGCAGATGACGAGCTGGACGAGCAGCCCGCCGCCGCAGCAGCCGCCGTATCCGAGTGCGAAGCCGTCATCGAAGTCGCTCATGTCTCAGCCCGACCAATCCTCGGTCGCGGGTTGGAGCTCGAGCCTGCTCTTCAGGTCCCAGACCTTCACGAGATAGAGGATGAGGAGGACGAGCGCGGCGAGCGCCGTGAGCGTCCCGACGCACGGGATCCACGAGCACGCGACGCAGATCGAGTACCACAGCCCGAGCGTCCGGCCGCAGTCGCCCACGCTCCCGCTCTCGCCGCGCTCGCCGAACGCGTCGCAGAGCGAGTCGGACAGCCGCAGGAAGACGAAGAAGTTCCAGACCAACTGGAACAGCGGGATCAGCAACAGCCACGTCATGCCCGGCTCCATCCGCCGGTGCCGCGGCGAGATCGCGGCGTAGCAGCGCATGAGCAGCCAGCACACGAACGCCTGGACCGCGAGCGCGAGCAGACAGCCTCCGCCGTAGAGGAGGACGAGGAGCGCCGAGTCGATGTCGCTGCCGAAGACGTTCGGATCCATGCGAGCGTGTGGGGCAAGGGGTCAGGTCGTCGAGGGCCGAACGGCCGGGTGGCCCGGCCGGCGCAGGGCCCAGCGCAGGCGCGCGGAGAGCGCGTGCGAGAGGTCGTCGAACACGGTGTAGGCGAGCGGGACGACCCACACGGTGAAGAACGTGCTCGCGATCAGGCCACCGGCGACGACGGCGGCGAGCGCGCGGTAGGGGATGCTGTCGTCGGCGGGCTGGGCGAGCGCCATCGGCAAGAGGCCGAAGACGGTCGTCAACGCCGTCATCAGGATCGGCCGGATGCGCTCGGCGCAGCCGCGCAGCACCGCTTCGTCGCGCGGGAGCCCCGAGCGCGCGAGGCGGTGCACGCGGTCGATCAGCACGATGCCGTTGTTGACGACGACGCCCGCGAGGATGATCAGCCCGATCCAACCCATCGCGTCGAGCGGGAAGCGCGTGATCGCGAGCGTCCACAGCGCGCCGAGCACCGCGAACGGCACCGTGACGAGCACCGAGAACGGCAGGAGCACCGACTCGAACAGGATGCCCATCAGGAGGAACACGAGCACGATGCCGAGCAGGAAGGCGCGGCCCAGCTCGCCGAACTCCTGCTCCTGGCGCCAGCGCGCGCTGTTCTCCATGCCGACCGCGAACCCGCGCGGCAGGTCGAGCTGCGCCAGCGCGCCGTAGCCCGCGTCCTCGACCTCGCGCCGGCGCGTCACGTCCTCGACGCGCCCCAGGATGCGGAACGTCGTCTGTCCGTTCTCGCGCCAGATGCTCTGGCTCGCCTTGCCCGTCGAGATGGCGGCGAACGACGACAGCGGCACCTGGCCCCCCGCCGAGAACACCGACAGGTCGCGCAGCGTCTCGACGCCCGCGATCTCCTCCGCGTCGAGCTCGATGAGGAACGGGAGCTCCGCCCCGCGGTCGTGGTAGCGCGGCAGCATCCAGCCGCGCAGCGCCCACGTGATCGTGTTGAGCGCCGACTCCGCTTGCACGCCGCGCGACAGCATGAGGTCGCGGTCGATCTGCACCTCGAGCTGGTCCGCCGCGTTCTCGAGCGGCGACGACACGCCGCTGAGCCCGTCGATGCCCTCGAGCAGCCGCACCGCTTCCGCGCCGATGCGCTCGAGCTCGACCGAGTCGGGGCCGTGCAGCGAGAACGTGACGACCTCGCGGCTGCTCGTGCCCGCCGCCTCCTCGTCGTAGAAGCGCAACTGGTGGCCCGGGAGCCGCGGGAGCGACTCCTGCAGCTCCTTCTCGACCGCGAGGAAGTACTCCGTCGGCTTCGGGTCGTCCCAGTACAGCGTGAGCCGCCCGCCGCTCGTGTCGAAGCGCGAGTTGTAGTGCGAGAAGCCCCACTCGCTCCTGCGCTCCTCGACGAAGTCCTCGTAGATCGCCATCTCGCTCGACGCCTCGGGCAGCGTGAAGTGGCCGTCGAACGCGACGCGGAAGCGCACGCCCGGCTCGCGCCCGCCGAGCTGGGTGCTCGAGAGGTCGAGCGCGGTCCACGGGATCGCGACGGTCGAGAGCGCGACGAGCGAGAGCCCCGCCGCGCCGAGCCGGTGGCGCAGCGTCCAGCCGACGAGAGCGCTGTTCGACGCGACGATCATTCCGAGGACGGAGGTCGCGCGCGGCGTCCAGCGCGCGGGACGCGCGGGAGCGCGCCCAGGCCTGCGGCGCCAGCGCGGCGCGCCGAGCAGGAGGAGCGCGATCGCGACCGCAGCGGCGACGCCGATCGAGACCGCGAACGCGCGGCTCGCTTGCGCCGCCGCCTCGGCCGCCGGCACGCCGGGCGACGCCAGCCGCCCGCCCAGCGCGAGCGCGTCGCGCGAGTCGAGCCAGGACCAAGCGGCGAGCGCGAGGATGGCCGCGACGAGCACGAAGCGCAGCGGGCCGCCGACGACGGCGAGCGTGGCGCGGTTCGCGCGGTGGACGAGCGAGAGCAGGGCGAACCACGCGAAGCGCGTGCACGCGACCACGCCGCCGGCGAGGCGCGCGGGGATCGCGAAGACGCCCCGGGGCGCGGGCTCGTCGGCGCCGCCGTCGGCGGTCGGCGCGGGCGGCCCGAGCACGCGCGCCGCGACCGACGGCAGGAAGACGACCGCGAGCGCGAGCGACGAGAGCAGCGCGGTGCAGAGCGGGATGCCGATGCCGCCGAAGATCACGCGCACCGCCGGGTGCTCGGTCATGAAGATCAGCGGCAGGAAGACGACGACGGTCGTCAGCGTCGCGAGCGTGATCGCGAGCGCGATGTCGCGCGCGCCCCGGATCGATGCGGTCTGGGCGTCGAGCCCCTCGGCGCGCCGCCGCGCGATGTTCTCGACGACGACGACCGCGTTGTCGACGAGCATGCCGAGCGCGAGCGTGACGCCCGCCATCGTCAGGATGTTGAACGAGCCGCCCGAGAAGTACTCGAACGTGATCGCCATCAGCACGGACGCGGGGATCGACAGCGCGACGCACAGCGTCAGCCGCAGCCGGCGCAGGAAGACGAGCAACACCGCCGCCGCGAGCACGCCGCCCCAGATCGCCGTCTCGCGCAGTTGCGCGAGCGAGTTCTCGATCAGGTCGCCCGCGACGAAGTACGGCACGAAGCTGATCTCGCCGCGCACCGCCGGGTCGGCCTCGATCTCGGCGATCGCCGCGCGGAACGCGCGGCTCGTGTCGACGACGTTCGCCGTGCTCTCGGGCGACGCGATCCCGAACGACGCGTACGACCCGTCGATGCGCGAGACCTCGTCGCGCACGGTCGTCACGCGGCGCACCTC
The DNA here is from genome assembly GCA_964528575.1 of uncultured Planctomycetaceae bacterium. Lineage (GTDB taxonomy): Bacteria > Planctomycetota > UBA1135 > UBA1135 > CAZGTQ01. Next base: position 4,332 of record CAZGTQ010000274.1, read on the forward strand.
GCCCAGGTCGCGCACGCGCAGGCCGCGGCCGACCGGATAGTCCGCGATCTCATCGAGGCTCTCGAAGCGCATGTCCGAGCGCAACAGGAGCCAACGGCCGCCGTCGTCCATGTCGCCGAGCGGCAGCGCGAAGTTGTCGCTCGACAGGCGCGCGATCAGGTCACCGATGTCGATCTGCGCGGCCGCGACCTTGTCCTCGTCGAGCAGGATCCGCACGGTCTCGGTGCCCTGGCCGAAGATGCTGACGCGACTGATCCCGTGCACGGCCTCGAGCCGCGGCTTGACGATCGTGTCGATCAGGAAGTCGGTCCGCTCCCCGCGGTCGGGGTGCAAGAGCCCGAAGTACGCGATCGGCATGCTCGACGAGCTCTCCGACCACATCGCGATCTGCTGCACCGTGCGCGGGAGCAGCGGCCGCGCGCGCTCGACCCGGTCGCGCACCTCGGCCTTCGCCAGGTCGAGGTCGAGCCCGGGATCGAAGCTGATCCGGATGTAGACGCTGCCCTCCTCGGACTCGCTGTAGACGTTCTCGAGGCCCGAGAGCGTGCGCAACTGCTCCTCGACGATGCGCGCGACCTCGCGCTCGTTCTCCTGCGCGCTCGAGTCGGGGTTGGGGATCCAGACGTGCAGCTCCGGCTCCTGGAACCCCGACGGCATGAGCTGCAGCGGCGTGTCGCGGTACGCGATCACGCCGACGACGATGAGCGCCGAGAAGATGACGAGCAGCGCGATCGGACGGCGGACCGTCAGCGCGAAGAAGCCGCGCTCCCTCATGCGGCGACCTCCCGCGGCGGGCGCCGCGAGACCACGGCGTAGACCGTGGGGATGACGACGAGCGTCAGCAGCGTCGAGCTGATCAGCCCGGTGATCACCGCGATCGCCATCGGCGCGCGCACCTCGGCGCCCTCGCCGGAGCCGAGCTCGCCGACGATCGGCACGCCCGCGAGCCAGCCGGTCAGCGGCAGGAGGCCGAGCGCCGTCGTCGCCGTCGTCATCAGGATCGGCCGCAGGCGCGCGTGCGCGGCCTCGAGGATCGCCGCGCGCAGTGCGACGCCCGCGCGGCGGCGCTGATTGATCCGGTCGACGAGCACGATCGCGTTGTTGACGACGATGCCCGCGAGCATGATCAGCCCGATGAACACGACGACGGACAGCGGCAACTCGAGCACGTCGAGCGCGAAGACGACGCCGACGCCAGCCAGCGGCACGGTCAGGAGGATGACGAGCGGCTGGACGAGCGACTCGAACTGGCTCGCCATCACGACGTAGACGAGGAAGATCGCGAGGAGCAGCGCGAAGCGCATGCTGCGCTGCGCCTCGTCCATCTCGCGCTTCTGCCCGCCGAGCTCGACGAACACGTCGTCGGGGATCGCGAGGTCCGCGAGCGCGGCCTCGATCTTCGCCGACAGTCCGCCGAGGTCGACGCCCGCCGCTCCCTCCGCCGTCAGCAGGACGCCGCGCGTGTTGCCGATGCGGCGGATCTCCGCCGGCCCCTGGACGATCGAGACTTCCGCGACCGAGCGCAGCGGCACCGGCGCTGCCGACTCCGGGTTGACGACGAGGTCGAGCACCGCCTCGAGCGTCGACAGCACGACCTCGTCGCCGATCACGCGCACGTCGATGCGGTCGTCGCCCTCGGTGAAGCGCGTCGACACGTTGCCGAGCACCTGGTCGCGCACGAGCGCCGAGACGCGCGCGAGATCGAGCCCGTACTCCAGCGTCTTGTCGCGGTCGAACGAGAACAGCGCCTCGGGGTGTCCCGGCCGCAGCGTGCTGCGCACCTCGCCGAGCTCGGGGATCGCCGCGAGCCGCGCGCGCACCTCCTCGGACACCGCCGCGATCTCTTCGAGGTCGTGTCCCTTGACCTCGACCGCGATCGGCGCGTCGAGCGCGAACGGCGTCGGCCGTCGGATCTCGACCGAGCGGACCGCGGGGTGCGCGAGCATCATCTCGGTCACCGAGCGCGCGATCAGCTCCTCGCGCTCGGGCGCGGCGTGCTCCTCGTCGAGCCGCACGAGCAGGCGCGCGGTGTGCGGGCCCTCGATGTCCCGCGTCAGCGTCTCGCGCTCGATGCCCGCGGTCAACGCCGTCGTCGCCACCCCCGGCAGCGCGCGCACCGCGCGGTCGAGCTCGCCCATCACCTGGTCGGTGAACACGAGCGGGTTGCCGATCGCGAGCTTGACGTGCGCGGTGAACTCGCCCTGGTGGATCTCGGGCAGGAGCTCGAGGCCGAGGTCGTCCACGCGCTCGACCGCCGCGAACAGGAGCGCGCCGGCGAGGATCGCGACGACGAGCGGGTGCTCGAGCGAGCCGCGGAGCACGGCGAGGTAGCCGCGCTCGAGCGCCGCCCAGCCGCGGTCGAACGCGCGCGAGAACGGGCGCAGGAGGAACGCGGCGACGTGGAACAGGCCGAGCGCGAGCGCGCCGGCGAGACGCACGACGAGGCCGACCGTGGCGAGGACGGCGCGGCCGGCGAGCAGGAGCAGGCTCGGCACGAGGTGCGCCCAGCCGAAGCGCAGGCCGCTCGTGATCCGCGGCGGCCGGACGGCGGGCTCGACCGACGGCACGCCGCCCGCGAGCCAGCGCCGCGACGCGAGCATCGGGATGAACATCACCGCGATGACGAGCGAGACGAACAGCGCCGTCACGACCGTCAGCGCCTGGTCGCCGAAGATCTGGCCCGCGATGCCGCTGACGAAGACGATCGGGGCGAACACGGCGATCGTCGTGAGCGTCGAGGCGGTGACGGCGCCCGCGACCTCCTGCACGCCGCGCACGGCGGCGGCGGCGAGCGAGTCGCCCTCCTCGCGGCAGCGCGTGATCGACTCGAGCACGACGATCGCGTTGTCGACGAGCATCCCGACGGCGAGCGCGAGGCCGCCGAGCGACATGATGTTCAGCGTCACGTCGAAGATGAACATCGGCGCGAACGTCACGAGGATCGACAGAGGGATCGAGATCCCGATGACGAGCGTCGCGCCGAGCCGGCGCAGGAACAACAGGATGACGACGATCGCGAGCAGCGAGCCGAACAGCGCGGCGTTCTTCACGTCGTCGACCGCGTCGCGGATGAACGTCGACTGGTCGGACAGCAGCTCGAGCTCGACGTCCTTGCGCAGTCGGAAGCCGAGGAAGTCGGTCTCTTCGCGCTCGGCATACGTCGGCCCGCGCCCGGCCTCCTCCTCGCGCTTGGCGATCTCGTCGGCTTTGGCGCGCTGCTCCGGCGTGCCGAACAGCCGCCCCTTCACGCGCTCGGCGAGCTGCACGACGTTCGCGCCCGCCTCGCGGTAGACCGCGATCTCGACCGCCTCCTCGCCGCCGAGCCGCGTGACGACCTCGCGCCGCGCGTAGCGCCGCTCGACGTCCGCGACGTCGCGCACGCGGATCGGCGCGTCCCCGACGCGGACGAGCGCGAGGTCGGCGATCTCCTCGACGTCGCGGAACTCGTTCAGCGTACGCACGAGGTACTCGGTCGAGCCCTCGCGCACCGCGCCGCCCGACGCGTTGATGTTCTCCTGCGCGAGTCGGCTCGCGACCGTCTCCGGCGCCAACCCGCGCGCTGCGAGGCGGTGCGGGTCGACGCGCACGTGGATCTCCTCCTCGAGCCCGCCGCGCACCTGCACCGCCGCGACGCCCTCGATCGTCTCGAGCTCGCGCTTCAGCCGATTCTCCGCGAACCAGCGCAGTTGGATCAGGTCGCGCTCGCTGGCCGCGCCGGAGCGGGACGTGCCCGCGAGCCGCACGCCGACGCGCAGGATCGGGTCGAGGTTCGGGTCGTAGCGCAGGATGAGCGGCCGCTCGACGCCGTCGAGCAGGAACACCCCGTCGAGCTTCTCGCGCGCGTCCTGGACCGCGAACGTCATGTTCGTGCCCCAGTCGAAGTCGAGCACGACGTCGCTGATCCCCGCGCGGCTGATCGACGCGCTGCGCACGAGGTTCGGCAGCGTCGCGAGCGCCTCCTGGACGCGCTCGGACACGCGCTGCTCCATGTCCTCGGGCGCCGCGCCCTCCCACGACGTGCGCACCGTCAGCGTCGGATAGCTGATCTCGGGGAGCAGGTCGACGCGCAGCTTCGCGAACGAGACGAGCCCGAAGACCGCCATCGCGACCATGAACATCGTGATCGCGACCGGACGCGTCGTGACGAAGCCGAGCGGGCCGCCGCCGTCGTCAGGGGCGCCGTCCTCGGGCGCCGCGCTCACGAGCCCGCTTCCTCGGGAGCGCGCTCGACCTCGACGCGCGCGCCGTCCTCCAGCGCGCGGCTGCCGACGACGACGATCTCGTCGCCGGGGGCGAGCGAGCCCTCGGGGTCGATCACCTCGACGTGCTCCTCGCTCGCGTAGCCCTCGATCACGTCGATCCGCTCGACCGCGCCATCGACGACGCGCAGGACGAACAGCTCCTCGCCCTCGCGGTCGAGCGCGCGCTTGGGCACGACGAGCGCGTCCTCGTGGCGGTCGGTGACGATGCGCAGGCGCACGAGCATGCCCGGCAGCAGCCGCGGCGGGTTCGGCGCCTCGGGGTCCGCGCCGACGGCGAGCGGCTCGAAGCGGATCGTCACGCGGAACGAGCCGGACGCCGCGTCGATCGTCGGGCTCGTGCGCTCCACCCGTCCGCGGAACGTCGCGCCGGGCACCGCGTCGCTCGTCGCGGTGACGCGCAAGAGGCCGTTGTCCTGCGCGCCGGCGGCGTTTGCTTGGCCGCCGCGAGCGGCGGCGTTCGCGTCGGCGCCGCGGGCGGCGGCGGCGAAGATCGGCAGCTCGGCCTGCGGCCGCGGGAGCACCGCGCGCAGCGCCTCGGGGTCGGTGACGACGAACGCGGGTTCGGCGGCGGTCAGCGTCTGGCCGACGCGGCAGTCGCGCTGCGCGACGACGCCGTCGATGGGGGAGGTGATCGCGCCGAACGAGAGCAGGAGCTCGCAGCGCTCGAGCGCGAGCTCCGCGCTGCGGATCGCCGTCTGCGCGGCGACCGCCTCGATGCGCGCGCGCTCCTCGGCGAGCACGGCCGTCGCGAGCTCCGCGGTCGCGTTGTCGAAGACGAGCTTGCTCGCCTCGAGCGCCCGCTGCGACAGGCCGCTCGCGACCGTCTCGCCCGTCGCCAGGCGCGCGTCGCGCTCGTAGTCGCGCTCGGCCTGCTCGGCTGCGAGCCGCAGGCCCCCCGTGCGCGCCTCGGCCTCGCGGACCAAGAGCTGCAGGCGCGCTTCGCTCTCGGTCGCCTCGCGCAGCGCGACCTCGGCCTCCTTGACCGCGTTCTCCTGCTCGCGCACGTCGATGCGCGCGAGCGGCTGCCCCGCCTCGACGCGGTCGCCCTCCTCGGCGAGCACCTCGACGACCGTGCCCGCGAGCCGCGGGAACAGGCGCACCTCGGTGTCCGACTCGATCACGCGCGTGTTCTCGTGCACGCGCTCCATCGGGCGCCGCTCGATCGGCGCGACGCGCACGCGCGGCACCTCGCGCGCGCGGGCGCCCGAGGCGACGGCGTCGCGCTCTCCGTCGGCGCCGCTCGGGCTGCAGGAGGTGAGCGCGCCGGCGGCCCCGCTGGCGAGCACGGCGGCGAGCACGAGCACGAGGCCGGCGCGGGAGCGCGTCGTCGAAGCGCGCGAGCGCTCGGTCGAGAGGTGCTCGGTCGAGAGGTGTCGGGGCACGTGGGGCGGGACGGGGCCTGGGGGACGGTGAGGATGGCGGGTCCGTCCGGCTAGACTGGCGCGATGCGAACGGTCCGGGAGGCTATTGGGGAAATTCTAGAGCGCGTGACGCCGCTGCACGACACGGAGCACGTCCCGCTGCGCTCCGCGGCGGGCCGCGTGCTCGCCGAGGCGCCGGTCTCCGACGTCGAGCTGCCGCCGTTCGAGAAGAGCGCGATGGACGGTTTCGCCGTCCGCAGCGCGGATTTCGCCGGCCGCGGGCCGCACGACGAGGTCGAGCTCGCCTACCTCGGCGAGTCGCGCGCCGGGGCGGCCTTCGACGGCGCGGTCCCCGCCGGCTCGTGCGTCGCGATCTACACCGGCGCCGAGCTGCCGGCGGACTGCGACGCGGTCGTGATGGTCGAAAAGAGCCGCCGCGCCGGCGCGCGCGTCGCGCTGCGCGGCCCCGCGCCGCCGGGCCAGCACGTCAACCACCGCGGCGAGGTGCTCGCGCTCGATCAGCCGGTCGGCGCGCCCGGCCGCGTGCTCACGGGCGTCGACCTCGCGGTGCTCGCCGCGGTCGGCGCCGACCCCGCGCCGGTCTTCCGCCGCCCGCGCATCTCGATCCTGACGACCGGCGACGAGCTCGTCCGCGCGAGCGAGCGCCCCGGCCGCGGCCAGATCCGCGAGGGCAACACGCTCGACCTCGCGGCGGCGGCCGAGGCGCTGCCGGTCGAGCTCGTGCGCGTCGGCATCGTCGGCGACGACCCGGACGAGCTCGAGCGCGCGTTCGCGGCCGCGCTCGACGAGGGCGACGCGCTCGTGACGACCGGCGGCGTCAGCATGGGCCGCTACGACCTCGTCGGGCCGGCGCTCGAGAAGCTCGGCGCCGTCTGCCACGTCCACAAGGTCGCGGTCAAGCCGGGCAAGCCGATCTGGTTCGGGCTGCGCGGCGACAAGCCGATCTTCGGGCTGCCGGGCAACCCGGTCTCGAGCCTGCTCGGCTTCGAGCTGTTCGTGCGGCCCGCGCTCCTGCGGCTCGCCGGCGCCGGCGCGCGCTATCAAGAGGAGCGGCTGCGGCGCGGGCGCTGGGCGGGCGAGGAGACGGCGCCGAACGACGTGCGCCAGCAGAACCTGCCCGCGCGGGTCGTTCCGGCGGCCGACGGCGTCGACGAGCTCGTACCGGTCGCCTACCGCGGCTCGGCGGACGTCGTCGGGCTGTGTGCGGCCGAGGCGTTCGCGCTCGTCGAGCCGGGCGCGGTCCTGCGCCGCGGCGACGCGCTCCTGTACCGGCCGCTCGGGCTCGCGGGCACGACGACGCTCGGCTTCGGGCGCCTCGACGCGTGAGGGGCGCGTGAAGGGCGAGCCGCCGGAGCCGCTGGGCCCGCGCGCGCGTCTCGTGCGGCTCGCGGGCGCGTGGCTGCTCCTGTTCCTCGGCTCGCCGGGCGTCGTCGATCTGCCAGATCGCGGCGTGGTCGGCGGCGCGCTCGCGATCGGCGGCATCGCGCTGTGGGCCGCGGCCGCGTCGCGCCCCGGCCGGCGCGCGTTCCTCGTCGAGTGGCTCGCGGCGGGCGCCGGCTGCGCCGCCTTGATGTGGTGGTGCGCGTACGTGTGGGGCCCCTCGCTCCTGTTCATCGGCGTCGGACAGGGAGCGTGGCTCGCGCTCGGCGGCGCCGTGCTGCGGCGCGTCGCGCGGGTGCTGCCGCTCGCGTGGGCCGCGCCGGTCGCGTGGATCGGCGCCGAGACGCTGCGCGGCTGGGTCCCGCTGCCGCTGTCGCTGGGCTGGTTGCACCTGGGCCACTGGGCGGCGGACTGGCCGCTCGTCGTCGAGAGCGCACGCGTCTGGGGCGTCGCCGGCGTCGGTTTCGCCGTCGCGGCGTGGGGCGGAGCGGTCGCGGCGGCGCACGAGGCGCGGCGGGCGCTGCCGCTGCTCCACGGCGCGACGCCGAGCGTCGTCGCGCTCGTGCTCGCGCTCGCGGTGGGTCCGCCCCAGACGGTCGAGGGACCGCGGCTCCTGCTCGTCCAACCGGCGATCCCCCAAGCGCGCAAGCAGAAGCTCGACCGGGCCGAGACGCTGGAGGAGATGATCGAGCTGACGCGCCGCGCCGTGCGGGCCGAGGTCGCGCGCGGCGCGACGCCCGACCTCGTGTGCTGGGGCGAGACGATGCTGCTGTTCGGCCTGGTCTCGGACGCGGTGCGCGCGGACGTCGAGAACCTCGAGGGCGATGCGTACGCGGGTTTCGTCGTCGATCGCGAGCTCGTGGAGAGCCTGGACCAGTTCGAGCGCGGCTGGATCGGCGCCGTGCTCTTCGGCAAGCGCGTACCGGGGCTGCGGACGTTCGAGCCGGTGCTGCCGGAGGGGGCGAGCTTCCTGTCGGGCGCCGAGGTGCTGAGCGCGGTCGACGGGCACGTGCGGCGGCGCAACGCGGTCGTGATCTGGGACGCGCAGGGGGAGCGCGGGCCCGACGCGGCGAAGGTGCGGCTGGTGCCGGGCGCGGAGAGCATGTACGGCCTCGAGCGGATCGACGCGGTGCGCGCGTTCACCGACTCGGTCGCCGGCTACGTGCCCGATCTCGCCGCGGACGAGGCGGTCGGCGTGCTCCCGCTCGAGACGGCCGACGGCCGCACCTTCCGCATCGCGGCGACCGTCTGCTTCGACAACGCGTTCCCCGAGCTCTACACGGGGCCGCTGCGCCGCGGGGCGGTCGACTTCCACCTCGTCGTGTCGAACGAGGCCTGGTACCTCGAGTCGATCGAGTTCGACCAGATGGTCGCGTTCTCCAAGCTCGCGGCGGCGTCGAGCGGGCGAGCGGTCGTGCGGGCGACGAATTCGGGCATCTCGCTCGTCGTCGGTCCGGACGGCGAGGAGCGGGCGCGGCTGCGCGTCGACTCGACGGGCCGGGCGGTGCGGCAGGGTGGGCGCGACCGCTCGGTCGCGGGCTGGCTCGGCGTGACGGTGCCCGTCCCGGCGGCGGGACCGGACGCGCCCGCGACGCCGTACGTGCGCTTCGAGACGCTCTGGCGGGCGCTCTTCGTCGTCCTCGCGGCGGCGCTCGCCGCGGCCGGCGCGGCGCGGGGCCGCAGGAGCGCGAGCCACGCGAGCCGCAACGACGGTAACCGGGTGCCGAGCGCGGGTTAGAGAGCCGCGGGGCTCGTTCGCGGCGCCTTGACCGTCTCCTGGCACGCCGCTAGAGTCCCCGGGCCTCCGAGCGCCCGCTCGGCTGCCCTGCCCACGAAGGCCATCCCCGCCCCTGGCGCTGCGCGCCCCTCAAAGGAACTCGGGTCCGCCGGCCCGTCCCTGCACCCCCCTTTCGGACACCCATGAGCTCCGTAGGCAAGATCTTCATCATCCTGAACCTGCTGCTGGCGGCTGCTTTCCTCGGCTGGGCTTCGTCGGCCGTCTCGAACAGCCAGAAGTGGATGAGCGAGCACACCGCCCTCAAGGCGACGACGGACGCCGAGCGCGAGGACCTGAACGCGCAGATCGACACGCTCACCGCCGACAAGGGCCAGATCGAGCAGAGCCGCGTCCAGCAGCGCGAGCTGGCGAACCAGCTCCAGGCGCGCGCCGACAACCTCGAGACGCAGCTCGCCGAGGCGAAGGCGATGAACGCCCAGCTCCGCGGCGACGTCACGGCGATCCAGGAGACGCTGAACGGGTACAAGGACACGATCGACCAGCTCGAGGCGAACAAGGACCGCGCGGTCGACGAATCGCGCCAGCGCGAGCGCGAGCGCGACGAGGCGGTCGCGGCCAAGCTCGCCGCCGAGGAGGCCCAACGGGCCGCCGAGGAGACCCTGGCGGGGGCCGAGCAGATGATCGCTCAGCTCGAGACCGACCTGACCTCGACGCGCGGGGACCTGTCGCAGCGCTCGACCGAGCTCTCGACGCTGATGGACATCACGAACACGACGCTCGACCAGGTGACGTCACAGGTGCTCGTCGAGGGCAGCGTCGTCGAGGTGCGCAACGACGTTCCCCCCGGCCTCCTCGCCCTCAACGTCGGCGCCGACGACGGCGTCGTCCGCGGCATGACGTTCGAGATCTTCAACGGCAACCAGTACAAGGGCCAGGCGCGCGTCCAGAGCGTGCTCGCCGACAAGTGCTCGGCGCTGATCATCCGCACCGTCGAGGGGCGGTCGGTGCAGCAGGGCGACCGCGCGTCGACGCGCCTGTAGGGCAGGGAGGCAATACCGATGGCAACGCGTCGTAGCAGCACCGGCAGCGGCACTCGGGGCGGCGGCACAGCCCGCCAGTCCAAGGCCACGTCCCGCAAGAAGGCCGCGCCGGCTCCGGCGGCGGTCGAGGTCGAGGTCGTCGAAGAGGCCGGCGGTCCCGGCATCGAGACGGGCGCGGCGGTGATGACGTTCATCGTCCTCGTCGTCGCGATCCTGTTCGTCGACCACCACCTGGCGACCGAGTACGGCAAGGGCGTCTTCTTCTAGAAGCGCCCGCTTCGTAGGCCGAGCGCCGAGCTCGCGCACAGGGCGCGCCTTCCGCGACGGGAGGCGCGCCCTGTGCTGTTTGCGACGTGCTGTTTGCGACGTCCTGCTCACGCCGGTCTTGATCGCGTTCGTCGCGCGGATACACTGCTGCGCACAGGGAGAATTCGCGCGACGGGCGCGCGCTCCGGGCTCGATCCCGTGCAGGACCGCCCGCTCTCGAGCACGCCCCCCGACACGCCTCCCACAAGACGCAGTTGTTCAAACCGCTCGAGTGGATGCTCGGTCGTTTTTCGGTCGACATGGGGATCGACCTGGGGACGGCCAACACGCTGGTGTGCGTGAAGGGTCGCGGCATCATCCTCAACGAGCCGAGCGTCGTCGCGGTCAGGAAGGGCACGAACGAGGTCCTGCTCGGCGGGATGGCGGTCGGCAACGCTGCGAAGGCGATGCTCGGCAAGACGCCCGGCAACATCGAGGCGATCCGCCCGCTGCGCGACGGCGTGATCGCGGACTTCGAGATCACCGAGAAGATGCTGCGCTACTTCATCACGAAGGTCCACGAGGGCCGCGCGTGGGTGAAGCCGCAGGTCGTGATCTCGGTGCCGAGCGGCATCACCGACGTCGAGCGCCGCGCCGTGCTGCACTCGGCCGAGCGCGCCGGCGCGCGGCGCGTGTACCTGATCGACGAGCCGATGGCGGCCGGCATCGGCGTCGACCTGCCGGTGACCGAGGCGCGCGGCTCGCTCATCGTCGACATCGGCGGCGGCACGACGGAGATCGCCGTGCTCTCGCTCGCCGGCTCGGTCGTCTCGACGTCGCTGCGCATCGCGGGCGACGAGATGGACGAGGCGATCGTCAACCACATGCGCCGCGCGCACAACCTGTTGATCGGCGAGCAGACGGCGGAGCGCGTCAAGCTGACGATCGGCTCCGCGTACCCGATGGAGCAGGAGCTGTCGATGGAGGTCAAGGGCCGCGACTCGATCAGCGGCCTGCCGCGGCGCGCGACGATCACGTCGATCGAGGTCCGCGAAGCGCTCTCCGATCCGGTGCGTCAGATCTGCGAGTCGATCCGCCAGGTGCTCGAGGCGGCGCCGCCCGAGATCTCGGCGGACCTCGTCGATTCCGGCGCGACGATCGTCGGCGGCGGCGCGCTCCTGTACGGCATCTCCTCGGCGATCGCCGACACGCTCGGCATCCCGGCCAAGGTGACGAAGGACCCGATGACCGCCGTCGCGCGCGGCACGGGCGTCTTCCTCGACAAGCTCGACGTGTTCTCGCGCGTCTTGTCGAGCGACGACGAGTCGTGAGGAGCCGCGGCCGCACGGTCGGCTTCGTCGCCTGGGCCGCGCTCGTGCTCCTCGCGCTGCGCCCCGTTCCCGCGGCCGACCGCGCGCTCTCGTGGGCGCTCGCGCCGCTGCGCGCGCTCGCCGAGCTGTGCGCGCCGCTCGGCTGGCTGCGCGCGGGCGAGCTGCACGCCGCCGACCGCTTCCTCGCCCAGGAGGCCGCGCGCGAGGACGAAGGGCGGCGCGCGCTGCTCGACGCGCTCGTCGCGAGCGCCGAGCCGACCGGCGCGCTGCGCGAGGGCCGCCGCCTCGTGCCGGGCGCCGTCGTCGGCCGCTCCGCGGAGAGCCTCGACCACCTCGTCGTGCGCGTGCCGGCCGACGAGCACGTCCAGCGCGGGCAGCCGGTCGTCGTCGGTGCCGCGTACGTCGGCCGCGTCGGCCGGCGGCTCGGCCCCGACGTGATCGAGGTCGAGCTCGCCACCGGCGCGCGCTTCCACGTCGGTGCCGTGGTTCCCGCCGGCGAGCCGCGCGGCCGCGACGTGATGCTGACCGTCGGCGGCGTCGTCGCGCGCCGGCGCACCGCGGACGAGCGCCTGCGGCTCGCGGTCCACAATCCGAGCGACCGCGCCGTCCAGCCCGGCCCCGTGCTCGTGCGCGAGCTGCTCGTCGGCCGCGACCCGCTCGACCCGGGCACGGCCTTCGGCGCGCTCGCCGAGGGCTTCGGCCTCGGTTGGCTCGAGCGCGACGAGAGCGGCGTGCGCGTCGTGCCGCTGCTCGACTTCCAGAGCGGCCTGTACCAGGTCACGATTCTCGCGCCGCCCGCGCCGGGGCCCGTCGGCGACGTCGCCGCGGAGCTGACCGACGGCGGCTGGCGGCGCGCGCGCGCGCTGACGAGCGGCGATCCGAACGCGGCGCGGCGCGGGCTCAAGCTCGACGCGGGCGCGCTGCGCGGCGTCGAGCCGGGCGCGGCGGTCGCGTCGGGCCTGCGGCTGCTCGGCCGGGTCGAGCGCGCGGCGGCGCTGTGGTCCGACGTGCGGCTCCTGTCCGACCCCGGGATCGCGGTCGTGTGCCTCGCGCGCATCGAGGGCGAGCCCGCGCCGCGCGTGCTCGGCCGCATGGTCGGGCGCGGGCGCGACGAGGACGGCGCGCTCGTGTTCGACTGGCGCCCGCAGGTGCCGCTCGTCGTCGGCGACCGCGCCGAGGGCACCGTGCGCGCGGAGCTGTTCACCGGCTCGGGCGAGAGCGGGCTGCCGCGCGGCCTGCTCGTCGGACCGGCGGAGCTGCCGCTCGGCGCGCCGTCGGGCGGGCCGCACCGCGTGCGCGTCGAGGCGAACGTCGACGGGCTCGACGTCGGCGACCTGTGGGTGCGCGTCGCGCCGGACGCGGGGGATACCCCGTGAGACGCGGGCAGCGGGTCGCGTGGCTGTTGCTCGCGGTGTGGAGCACGTGGCTGTTCGCGCTGCAGGGCTTCGTCGCGCACGCGGCGCCCGGCGGCGTCGCGCTCGGCGCGTGGACGCCCGACCTCGGCCTCGCGCTGCTCGTCGCGCTCGGCGGCCGCGCGCCGGCCGGGCGCCTGCGCGTCGCGGCGCTCGTCGTCGGCTGCGCGCGCGCCGCCGCGAGCGTCGACCCGCCCGCCGCGTGCCTCGCGGGCTACCTCGCGCTCGCGCCCCCGATCTCCGCGGTCCGCGCCGGCATCGACGCGGAGCGCGCGAGCGTGCGCTTCGCGCTCGCCGCTCTCGCCGCGCTCTTCCTCGGCGTGTGGCTCGTCCTCGCCGCCGCGAGCGCGCGCACCGGCGCCCCGCGCTTCGACTGGCCGCCGGGCCTCGGCGCCCACGCGCTGTCGACCGGCTTCGCGGCGATCCTGCTCGGCCCCGCCCTCGCGCGCCTCCCCGGCCTGCGCCCGCTGCGCGAAGGCCGCTGAACCCGCGTGAACCGGGCGCGCGCGCGGCGCAGACTGGAGCGCGATGGACCGCCGGACCGGACCGCTGCTCGTCGTGCTCGTGCTCGCCAGCACGCTCCTGGTCGTGCGCCTGGCGCAGATCCAGCTCGGCCAGCACGCGGTCTGGGCCGAGGAGGCCGCCGGGCTCCTGCACAGCAGCCACGTCGTGCCCTACCGGCGCGGGAAGATCCAGGACGCCGCCAGCCGCGTGCTCGCGAGCGATCAGGAGGCCTACCACCTCCTGCTCTCGTACCGCGACTTCCGGCGCCACCACCCGCTCGGCCAGATCGCGCACGCGCGCTCGCTGCTCGAGCGCCGGCCGCTCTCCTTGCAGGAGGCGTGGCCCGACGCGAGCGCCTGGGCGCTGCACCTCGCGTCGCTCTCGCCCAGCGCGATCGACGCGTTCGGCGAGGGCGGCGAGCTGCGCGTCGGGCCGCTCGTCCTCTCGCGCACCGACGATCCGGCGGGGGACCGGCGCCGCTCGCGCGCGTCCGACCTGCACTACTACGTCGCCGGACTGCTGGAGCTCACGCCGCGCGAGCGCGCCGACCTCGTGCGCGCGCGGCGCTCGGACGCGACGCTGCCGAGCTACGCCGAGCTCGCCGCGTCGTGGCGGCCGTACGTCGACTTCGAGGACGTGCGCGCCGAGCTCGTGCGGCGCGTCGACCTCGGACGCAGCGGCCTCGAGCTGCTCGCCGACGAGCTCGGCCTCGGCGCCGACGCGGGCGACGGCGGGGCTCGGCCGGCGTTCGACGTGCTCGTCGACGTGCTCGAGGAGCGCCGCCGCGACGTCGAGTCGCGCGCGGCGTCGAGCCTGTTCGCCGAGGTCTGCGGCTTCCCGTCCGGGCGGGTCGAGCCGCGCACGCTGCGCGCGCACGTCGATCTCGACTGGCTGCGCAGCGCGCTCGGATGGGACGCCGCGCGGCTCGACGAGTGGCTCGCGGCGTCCCGCGCCGACTGGCTCGGCTGGCGCGACGGCTACGCGCTCCCGTGGCTGCTGGCGGGCGAGCGGGCGCTCGATGCCGCCGCGCGCGACCCCGAGCGCCTGCTCGCGCTCCTCGCCGCGCCGTTCCTCGCCGAGGACGGCTTCCAGCGCGCTATGGACGGCCGGCCGATCCCCTGGCGCGAGCTGCGCTCGTTCGCGGTGTTCGACTCGCTCGGCGCGCTGTTCGCGTCCGAGCCGCCGCGCGGGTCCGACCCGGGCGCGACGCGGCCGCTGCCGATCCTCGCGCCGGCGTTCCTCGCCGCGCACCCGCCGTCGGCGGGGCGCCTCGCCTGGGACGTGCTCGCACCGAGCGGTGCCGCGCCCGCGCCGGACGCGGCGCATGCGCCGCATGCGCCGCAGCTCGACTGGATCCGCGAGCGCGCGGGCGCGACGCTCGCGCGCTGGGAGGCGCAGTTCCAGCGCGAGGTCGACGCCACGCTCGGCCGCCTGCGCGCGGCGGCGCGGCCGCGGGACCTGACGGAGAGCGGCCGCCTCGCGATCGAGCGCGGCTGGCTCGACCGCCTCGACGCGCGCGTGCGCTACCTGCTCATCGACCACGGCAACCGCGAGCACCTGCTCGAGCGCGACCCCGAGTACGAGGTCGTGTACCTGCTCACGCGCCACGAAGAGCGCTTCCCCGGTTTCGTCGCGCGCGACGCGCGCGAGCGCCAGCTCTGGCAGCGCACCGGCGAGTCGGGCCTGCCGGCGGCGCAGCTCGTCGGCCGCGTGCTCGGCGCCGATCCCGAGGACATGCGTCGCCAGCGGCGCGACCTCGAGCGGCTCGTCGACCTCGCGCAGCGGCCGTCGCGCACGGCGGCCGAGGACGATGAGCTCGAGCTCCTGCTCGGGGTCGTGCGCTTCGCGAGCGAGCCGCGCGGCGTGTCGGGCATCGAGGGCTACTGGGACGAGGAGCTGCGCGGGCGCAACGGCTACGTCGAGCAGGTCGGGCTGGAGGACGTCTTCGGACACGGCCGCGTGCGCAGCGAGCGGCCGCCGGTCGACGGCCGCGACGTGCGGCTGACGCTGCGCGCCGACGTGCAGGGCGCGGCGGAGCGGGTGCTCGCGCACCCGCAGCGTCCCGACGATCCCCAGCGCGACGACGCGTGGTACGACCACCCGGTCGGCGCGCTCGTGCTGCTGTCGATCGAGGGCGATCTCGTCGCGGCCGCGTCGGGACCGACGCCGCACGCCGAGCTCCCGCCCGACACCCCCGAGCGCCGCGCGCGCCGCCTCGAGCGCACGCTCGGCATGCCGGACTTCCAGCCGCCGGGCTCGGTGTTCAAGCCGTTCGTCGCCGCCCGCGCGCTCCACGCGCTCGACGGCTACGACCCGCGCGAGCGCGTCGCGTGCGCGCCCGAGCCGGACGGGCCGCCCGAGTACGGCGACCTGCGCTGCTGGACCCGCTGGGGCCACGGCGAGGTCGACCTACGCGGGGCGCTGCTCGGCTCGTGCAACGTCTACTTCGCGCAGCTCGGCGAGCGGCTCGGCATGGACGACTTCCGCGCGCTCGCCGACTCGTTCGGCTTCGGCGAGGAGACGGGCGTGCAGCAGATCCCCGGCCGCGGCGGGCTGCGCGAAGTCGCCTACGAGGCGCTCTTCCAGAAGGAGCTCTCGGCGTGGGGGCGGCGCGCGGCGGCCAACGGGCTCGCGGTCGTGCAGGCGACGCCCGTTCAGGTCGCGCGCGCGTTCGCGGGGCTCGCGCGCGGCTCGCTCCCGTTCGTGCGGGTCGTCGAGCGCGTCGGGGGCCACGCGTTGCCGCGCCGGGCGCCCGAGCCGATCGGCATCGCGCCGGACGTGCTCGCGGCGGTGCGGGCCGCGCTCGCCGACGTCGCGAACGAGCCGGGCGGGACGGCGTACGCGGCGCTGAACGAGACGCTCGTCGGCTACCGCGTCGCGGTGAAGACCGGGAGCGGGGACCTGACGAGCCGCGACGACGACGGCGGTCGCGCGCGCAAGCACACATGGGTCGCGGGTTGGCTGCCGGCGGAGGATCCGGTGTGCGTGTTCGTCGTGTTCGTGTACGACACGACGGCGACGTCGAGCCACGGCGCCGTGTACGTCGCGCGCCAGCTCCTCGTCGACGAGACGGTGCGCGCGTGGCTCGCCGAGCAGGGGGTCGAGCGGCGATGAGCCGGCGCAAGCGCATGCTCGGCGGAGCGCTCGAGCTCGACGCACGGCTGGCGCACGTCGAGTGGCCGATCCTGCTCTGCGCGGCGATCCTGCTCGCGACCGGCGTCGCGTTCGTGTGGGAGATGGCCGCGGCGGACCTGCGCTACGACCGGCTCGAGATCCGCTTCGAGGGGCACCTGAAGAAGGTGATGATCAGCTTGCCGATGCTCGCGCTCGGCTTCTTGCTGCGGCCGCGTTGGCTACGGCGCAACGCGTCGCTCGCGTACTTCCTTGCGTTGCTCCTGCTCGCGCTCGTGCCGTTCGTCGGCGAGGAGCGCAACTACGCGCGCCGCTGGATCGCGATGCCGTTCGGCTTCGACCTGCAGCCGAGCGAGCTCGCGAAGCTCGCGATCGTCGTCGCGCTGGCGCGCGCGCTGTGGCGCAACCGTCTCGAGCGCGCGGCCCAGTGGGTGCTTCCCGTGTCGATCGCGCTCGTCCCGATGGGGATGGTCGCGCTGCAGCCCGACCTCGGCACGGCGCTGACGATCGTGCCGGTGACGCTCGGCATGTTCCACCTCGCCGGGGCCCGCGGGCGCGCAATCGGCGGGCTGTGCGCCCTCCTCTTGGGCGCGCTGCTCGTCGCGTGGAAGCTCGATCTCGTGCAGGACTACCAGGTGCGGCGCATCGACACGTGGGTCGCGGCGTTCGAGCCCCAGGACCTGATCGCGGAGCGCAACGGGTCCGCGTTCCACACGTACCACGCGCGCGTGTCGATCGGGAACGGCGGCTGGCGCGGCACGGGGCTCGGCGAGGGCATCGCGAACCGCGCGGGGCACTTGCCCGAGCGCGAGAGCGACTCGATCTTCGCCGTCGTCGCGGAGGAGGTCGGCCTGCTCGGCGCGAGCGCGCTGATCGGCTGCTACACGCTGTTCGTCGCGTTGCTGCTCGTGCTCGCGAGCGGCATCCGCGAGCGCTTCGCGCGGCTCGTCGTAGGCGGCATCGCGCTCTACTTCGGTGCGCACTTCACGATCCACGTCGCGGTGAACCTCGGGCTCCTGCCGATGACGGGGCTGACGCTGCCGCTCTTGTCGACCGGCGGATCGTCGCTCTTGACGAGCCTGCTCGCGCTCGGCGTCGCGCTCGGCCTGGGCGCGCGCTGGGAGCCGTCGCTCGACGGCGACGCGTTCCGCGCTTGAGAGCCCGGCGGAGACTGGCGACCCGTCCAGCACCCGCCCGGCCGCCAGCTCTCCGGCGGGCTCTGACCCCTTCCATCTCCCGTTTCTACATCCCGCCGTGCGGCGGGCCGCGGGCGCCGAGCGGGAGCACGCGGCACGCTGCGTGCGGTGCCGACGGTGTGACCTTCCACCGCATGCCGTTGCTGCTGCCCCTCGCGCTCGCCGCGCCCGCGGTCTTGGGCGCGTGCAGCGATTCGTCGAGCTCGTTCGTCGCGCCGGCGGGCGGCGGTCCAGCGGGCGGCTCGTCCGCCTCGCAGCACCGTCCGGCGCCGTATTGGCTGCCGGCGGAGCTCGACCACATCTCGTCGTTCGACGCGGCCGCGGGGCGCGACGTGTTCCGCTACGAGACGTTCGGCAACGAGCGCTTCTGGACCGACGCGCTGCGCTTGCCGCAGGGCATCTTCGCGAGCGGCATGACGCCGCTCGACGCGCTGCAGATCGGCCTCTCCGTGAACGCGTCCGCGCTCGACCAGACCACGCGCATGGCGCTGTTCGCAGCCGCGGCGGAGATCGACGAGGAGACGCCGGCGCAGAGCACGATCCTCGGCGATCCGGCGTTGCTGCGCGCGCTCGTCAACATGAACGCCGTCGTCGGGCTCGTCGCGTTCGACGAGACGGGCGAGCGCAAGCCGTTCGGCAACGAGTCGGCGTTCGATCCCGAGGACGAGCTCGACATCGCGGGCGGCGACCGCGTCGGCGTGACGTGCGCGCTGTGTCACGCGCGGACGAACGGGAGCCTGCTCGGCGCAGCGCCGGACGAGCTCGGGACGTACGGCGCGATCGGAGGCCAGCGCGACGGCGAGACCGCGCACGACCTCGACGTCGGCGCGCTGCTCGCGGTCGCGTCGAACACGCTCGCGTACTATCCGATGCTGCAGGTCCGCTTCGATGCGCTCGGCGGCTTGACGATCGGGCGCGGCGACTTCGCGGGACTCGCCGGGGCGTCCGCGGCGGAGGCGCAGGCGGACGCGTACTTGACGGGAATGTCCGCGGCGACCGGCGAGCGCTACTACCCGCGCGGGCAGTTCGATCCGTGGCCCGACGGCGTGGGCAATCCGGTGCACATCGCGCCGGCGTTCGCGGCCGAGCAGGGCGCGCCGTGGGGGAGCGGCGGCGGCCTCGCGCTGCTCGAGGACTTCACCAACGTCCTGTACACGGTGACGCTCGATCCCACGAGCATCGCGACGGTCGCCGGCCAGCAGTTGCTCGAGCAGCAGGCGGGCGAAGCGGGCGCCGAGCTGCACTTCGACTACCGCGCCGTGCTGCAGTCGACCGGCGTCGACCTCCAGTCGATCCCGTTCGTCGACGCGATCGATGGATTGCCGGCGGGGGCACAGGGCTCGCTCGCGGGGCGTCGGGTCGACGACGTTGCGCTGCGCGACTTGAACGCGTATCTCGACTCGCTGCCCTCGCCGCGCGCACCGAACGACATCGACCAGGGTCTCGCGGCGGTCGGCCGGCAGATCTTCATGCTGCTCGAGCTCGACGGACCGAACTGCACGACGTGCCACAACGTCGACCCGGACAAGTTCGTCAACCCGACGGTGCTGCCGTTCTCCGCGACCTATCCCGCCTACGCGGATTCGATCGTCGTGCTCGCCGATCGCGAGGGCCTCGCGCCGATGCAGAACTCCGGCGGAGCGTCGAATCTGATCGGGCCGAGCCCGTTCTTCGACGATCGCGCGATCGTGTTCGACGGCTCGATGCGCGGCGAGCCCAAGGGCACGGCGTTCCCGATGCTCCTGGACCTCGTCGGCCGGCGTGCGCTGCTGCACGACGGCTCCGTGCGGGGCACGAGCTTCTCCGATGCGGCGCGCCTGCTGCTCGATCCCACGCGCGGCCCCACTGCGGCGCACCCGTTCTATTTCGAGGTCCCGCTCGCGCGCGACGCGGTCGTCGAGTTCCTGCGCAGCCTCCAGACGATCGGCAATCCCGCGTCGGACGACAGCACGACCGACCTGCCGACGCACTGAGCGCGACGTACTTCAGGCAGCGCGCGAGTAACGGTCGTCGGCGCGGTGCACGCCGCGCTCGAGCTTGCGCAGGCGGCGCAGCTCGCGCCCGGCGGGCCAGGGCGCGAACGCGAGCACGAAGAACATCACGACGTTCACGCCGGGCACGAACATCAACAGGCCCAGAGCGCCGTGGAAGCCCGCGCGCGAGAAGATGCGGCAGCAGGCGAGCGTGAACACGAGCGCCGTGAGCCCGGCGGCGAACAGGAACCGCGTGTCGGTCCACAGGTCCTGCTCGAGGAACGCTCGCCAGTCGAAGTCCGAAGGACGCGGGAGGGAGGTCTGCATGGTTCGTCGGCGGGGTTGGCGGCTCCTTCGTCGCTCCGCGTCGGCCACCGCGGCCCCCGATCTTGAGCCCGGCCCTGTGCCCCGCGGACGCGGCCGTCGCGCCGGCCGGATGCGAGCGGGGCCCCGCAGGGACATCAAGTGCACACCAAGTGCGCATCGGGAGCCCGCTCGATTGTCATCGCACCGTCGCGTCCCTAGACTCCTCGGCCCGCTCGGGGTCGACCCGGGCGAGCCCCCCCGCCCCCGGTCCCCTTCGAAGAGGACGTCCGCTTGCAGTACCGAGCTCTGGGAATGATCGAGACCAAGGGCCTGGTCGGCTCGATCGAGGCCGCCGACGCGATGGTCAAGGCCGCCAAGGTCGACCTCTTCGGCAAGGAGAAGGCGACCGCGGGCCTCGTCACGATGTACGTGCTCGGCGAGGTCGGCGCGGTCAAGGCCGCGATCGACGCGGGCGCGGCGGCCGCGCGGCGCGTGGGCGAGCTCGTCAGCGTGCACGTGATCCCGCGCCCGCACGACCAGCTCAGCCGCATCCTGCCGCCGATGCACCAGCCGGCCGAGGGCTGAGCCGGGCCGGGGAGCGAAACGTGCGGGGCCTCGATCCCGATCTGCGCGCGCTGCAGGAGGTCCGCGACCTCGTCGGTCGCGCCCACGCGGCGTGCGAGCAGATCCACGCCTACGACCAGGCGCGCATCGACCGGGTCTGCAAGGCGATGGCCGAGGCCGGCGCCGCGGCCGCGCACGATCTCGCGCGCACCGCGGTCGAGGAGACCGGGATCGGGCGCGTGCACTACAAGGTGCTCAAGAACCTGTTCGGCAGCGAGGGGATCTGGAGCTCGATCAAGGACGAGCGCACGGTCGGGATCATCGGCCGCGACGACAGGAACGGCGTGATCGAGGTCGCGACGCCCGTCGGCGTCGTCGCGGGCATCGTGCCGACGACGAACCCGACGTCGACGGCGCTCGGCAAGGCGCTGATCGCAGTCAAGGGCAAGAACGCGATCGTGTTCAGCCCGCACCCGCGCTCGCGCCGTTGCATCGGCGAGACCGTCGAGGTGCTGCGCCGCGCGATCGAGCGCGCCGGCGCGCCGCCCGACCTCGTCTGCGCGCTCTCGAACCCGACGATCGAGTCGACCGGTGCGCTGATGAAGCACCCGCAGGTCGCGATCATCCTCGCGACGGGCGGAGCCGGGCTCGTCGAGGCCGCGTACAGCTCGGGCAAGCCCGCCTACGGCGTCGGCCCCGGCAACGTGCCGTGCTACATCGACCGCTCGGCCGACGTCCAGGACGCCGCGCGCTGGATCGTCGCGAGCCAGTCGTTCGACAACGGCACGCTGTGCTGCTCCGAGCAGGGGCTCGTCGTCGACCGGCCCATCGCGGAGCGCCTGCTCGGCGAGCTGAAGCGGCGCGGCGCGTACGTCTGCAACGAGGACGAGATCGCGAAGCTCGCCCGCGTCTGCAACCGCGGCGGACACATGCACCCCGACGTCGTCGGGCTCGACCCGTGGCGCGTCGCCGAGAAGTGCGGCTTCTCGGTTGCGCGGTCGACGAGCGTGCTGCTCGCGCCGCAGGGCGGGATCGGTCCCGAGTGGCCGCTCTCGATCGAGATCCTGTGCCCGCTGCTCTCCGTGCACGTCGTCGACGGATGGGAGCAGGGCTGCCGCGCGTCGATCGACATGCTGCGCTTCGGCGGGCTCGGCCACACGATGGCGGTCTGGGCGCGCGACGAGCAGGTGCTCGAACGCTTCTATCTCGAGAAGCCGGCGAACCGGATCGTCGTCAACGGCCCCGCGTCCGAGGGCGCGGTCGGCTACAGCACCGGTCTCGTGCCCTCGATGAGCCTCGGCTGCGGACCGCAGGCGGGCAACATCACGTCGGACAACATCAGCGCGAAGCACCTGATCAACGTGAAGCGCGTCGCGCTGCGCCGCCGCGACTGGGAGACGACGTACGAGCGCGACCACCGGCGCGCCGCGGCGTGGACCGGCGAGCGCGCGCCGCGCGGCTCGGGCCTGGCGGGCGATCCCGCGCTCGCGGGCTCCGCGCCGCGCTCGTCGTCGGCGCTCGCGGCCGAGCCGACGCCGTCGAGCAACTGGCAGGGCAACCCCTCGGTGAACGCGCCGCGCGCGAGCGCGAGCGGCGGCGCCGTCTCCGCACCCGCCCGTTCCGGCAGCACGGCCGCCGCTGCGCCTGGCGCGAAGGTCCAGACCGCCGTCAAGGCGCGCCCGACCGCGCCGACGTTCGTCCGTCCGCGCGAGAGCGCGGCGCCGGCCGCGCCCGCCGCGAAGCCCGCGTGCGCCGTCCCTGACCGCAGCGCCGCCGACCGCAACGCCGCCGACCGGAGCGCACGGCCCGGCGTGTACGTGGGCGCCGCGCTGCGCGCCGACGAGATCCGCGGCATCCTCGCGCACGCGGGCACCGGCTGCCCGCTCGGCCCCTGCCAGGGCTGCCCCCACCTCGACGTCCGCACCGGCGCCTGCACCGCGTGAAGCGGCCGGCGCGGCGTGCACCTTCTCGTCCCCGATCGTCACCCAACGGGATTCGACCCGACATCACCATGGACAGTCTGATCGCTCTCGGCCTCGTCGAGACCAAGGGCATGGTCGGCGCCATCGAGGCAGCCGACGCGATGTGCAAGGCCGCCAAGGTCACGCTCATCGGCAAGGAGAACAAGATCGGCGCGGGCCTCGTCACCGTGATGGTGCGCGGCGAGGTCGGCGCGGTGAAAGCGGCGACCGAAGCGGGCGCCGCCGCGGCGCGGCGCGTCGGAGAGCTCGTCTCCGTGCACGTGATTCCGCGCCCCGCCGCCGAGCTCGAGGAGTTCCTCCCGCCGATCCCGGAGGAGTAGGTCGCGCGAGCAGCGCATGCCCCCCCGCACGCAGGCCATCGAGCTGCGCGGCGCGCTGGTCATCGACCAGATGCAGCCCCAGTTCGCCGCGACGATCGCCGCCAACTCCGACGGGTACTTCCCCGTCGCGGGGGAGAGCGCGTTCTGGCTCGAGACGCGCCCGGGCATCGTCGTCAACCGGCTGCTCGACGTCGCGCTCAAGAGCTGCGAGGTGCGGCCCGGCGCGCTGATCACCGAGCGCACCTACGGCACGCTCGAGGTGCACGGCCCCGACCAGGGGCAGGTGCGCGAGGCGGCGCGGCTGATCCTCCACACGGCGGGGGTCGGCGCCGAGGACGGCCTGAAGCCGAACGTGATGACGAGCGAGATCATCCGCCAGATCGACGACCACCAGGCGATGCTGATCAACCGCTCGCGCGCCGGCATGCTCGTCCTCGGCAAGGACACGCTGTACACGCTCGAGGTGAACCCGGCGATCTGGGTGTTGCTCGCGGCGAACGAGGCGGAGAAGGCGGCGCCGATCCGCATCGTCGACATCGAGAACAACGGCGCGGTCGGCCGGCTGCGGCTCGCGGGCACGGACGCGGAGATCGAGGCGGCGGTCGCGGCGGTCGAGCGCGCGCTCGCGGGCGTGGGCGGACGCGCGAACGAGGGCGTCGACTGATGTTCGTCGGACGCGTCATCGGCGAGGTGTGGGCGACGCGCGCGAGCGCGGACCTCGCGGGCAAGCGGCTGCTCGTCGTCGAGCCGCTCGACGACACCGACGGTCCCGCGGCGCCGAAGGTGACGCCCGTCGTCGCCGCGGACCCGCTCGGCGCGGCGCGCGGCGAGCGCGTGATCGTCGCATTCGGCAAGGCCGCGCGCGTCGCGTGCGGCGGCGACGGCGACTACGCGTTCGAGGCGGCGATCGTCGGCATCGTCGACGACCTGGACGTGCCCGGCGCGCCCGCGTCGTGGACGGCGGAGGGCGCCTGATGCTCGTCGGGACGGTCGTCGGCCACGTCTGGTCCACCGTCAAGGAGCCGACGCTCCAGGGCCTGCGGCTGCTCGTCGTGCAGCCGTTCACGACGAGCGGGGCCGCGGCGGAGACGATCGTCGCCGTCGATCCGCTCGGCGCAGG
The DNA here is from genome assembly GCA_964528575.1 of uncultured Planctomycetaceae bacterium. Classification (GTDB taxonomy): domain Bacteria; phylum Planctomycetota; class UBA1135; order UBA1135; genus CAZGTQ01. The sequence goes on from CAZGTQ010000274.1 coordinate 28,220, forward strand.
CATCGGCGAGCGCGTGCTCGTCGTCTTCGGCCGCGCCGCGCGCCACGCGATCGGACGCGGCCACGACATCGGCTTCCAGAGCGCCGTCGCCGCGATCGTCGACGGCATGGAGCTGAACGGCGGCCGCTTCGTCGGCCCGACCGCCGAGTACGATCGTCCCGCAACCACCGCGAACGAATCATGAGCGCGAACGACTTCAACCCCGCCCTGCGCGACGACGTCGCGGTCGGGCCGTGCATCGGCCTCGTCGAGCTGTCCTCCGTCGCGCGCGGCGTCGAGATCGCCGACGCGATCCTGTGGTCGGCGGACGTGCAGATGATCTTCTCGTCGCCCGTCCAGCCCGGTAAGTACGTGATGCTGTTCACCGGCAGCGTCGAGGACGTGCGCTCGGCGCTCGACCGCGGCATCGAGCTCGGCGGCGCCGACGTCGTCGACCGGCTCTTGATCGAGCAGGTGCACGAGCAGGTCGAGGCCGCGCTGCGCCGCCGCGGCGGCCGCATCGACGGGAACCTCGACGCGATCGGCGTGGTCGAGACGACGACGGTCGCGTCCGCGGTGCTGGCGGCCGACCTCGCGCTCAAGACCGCGACGGTCGACATGCTCGACCTGCGCATCGCGAACGGCCTGGGCGGCAAGAGCTTCTTCACCGTCACCGGCGAGGTGAGCGACGTGCGCTCGGCGGTCGCCGCCGGCGCGCGCTCGGCGCAGGCGCAGGGCCTCTTGCACCGCGACGTCGTCATCCCCAACCCGCACCCCGATCTCGGGCGGCACCTGTAGGCGGACGCCGATGTCCGGCCGCTACCTCACTGTCGAGGACGTCCACCGCCACGGTGGACCCGAGATCGTCGTCGAGGAGGGCACGGTCGTGACGCGCCAGGCGCTCGACGCCGCGGACCGGCTCGGCATCGCGATCCGCACGCCGGGCGGCGCGTACGCCGAGCCCGAGCCCGACCGCGGCCCCGACGCCGCGTACGCGGCGCGCACGCTGCCGAACCTGCCCGAGCCCAGCGACACGCCCGACTCGTCGACCGGCGTCGTCGTCACCGTCGTCGGCCGCAACCGCCCAAACGTGCTCGCCGAGATCACCGGCGCGATCGGCCGCTTCTGCGGCAACGTGCGCGACATCTCGCAGAAGGAGATCGAGGGCTACTTCCACCTGATCCTCACGCTCGAGCTGCCGCCCGACGGCTCCTTCCACGACTTCAAGACGACGCTCGAGTGCCTCGGCGGGCCCGAGGACTACGTCGTGCGGGTGATGCACGAGCGCGTCTTCCGCTTCATGCACCGGATCTGACGCGACGCACGAGCACCGCGGATGACCCCGTTCACCGACCAGGAGATCCTCGAGACGGTTCGGATGGTCGAGCTCGAGACGCTCGACATCCGCACGACGACGCTCGGCATCAATCTGCTCGACTGCGCGGATCCCCACCTCGAGAGCGCGTGCGAGAAGGTCTACACGAAGATCGTCCACCACGCGAAGAACCTCGTCGCGGTCGCCGAGTCCGTCGCCGAGGACTACGGCGTTCCGATCGTCAACAAGCGCATCGCGGTGACGCCGGTGAGCTTCTTCGCGGGCGCGAGCGGCGCGGACGACCTCGTGCCGATCGCGCGCGCGATGGACGCGGCCGCGGCGGAGGTCGGCGTCGACTACATCGGCGGCTTCACTGCGTACGTGCACAAGGGCTTCACGCGCGCCGACGACGCGCTCTTCGCATCGATCCCGGCGGCGCTCGCGGAGACCGAGCGCGTCTGCTCGTCCGTGTCGCTCGCGACGACGCGCGCGGGGATCAACATGGACGCGATCGTGCGCTTCGCCGCGGTCATCAAGGACACCGCCGAGCGCACGGCGGCCCAGGGCGGCATGGGCTGCGCGAAGCTCGTCTGCTTCGCGAACGCCGTCGAGGACAACCCGTTCGTCGCGGGCGCGCACATGGGCGTCGGCGAGCCCGAGACGGTGATCAACGTCGGCGTCTCCGGGCCCGGGGCCGTGCGCTCCGCGCTCGCGCGCCTGGGCCCCGAGCGCGACCTGCTCGCCGTCGCCGAGACGATCAAGCGCACCGCGTTCAAGATCACGCGCGTGGGCGAGCTCGTCGGCCGCGAGACCGCGCGCCGGCTCGGCACGGTCTTCGGCATCGTCGACGTCAGCCTCGCGCCCACGCCGGCGATCGGCGATTCGGTCGCGGACATCCTCGAGCTGATCGGCGTCGAGAAGACCGGCGCGCCGGGCACGACCGCCGCGCTCGCGCTGCTCACCGACGCGGTCAAGAAGGGCGGCGCGATGGCGTCGTCGAGCGTCGGCGGTCTGTCGGGAGCGTTCATCCCGGTGTCGGAGGATCGCGGCATGATCGCGGCGGCCGACGCGGGCGCGCTCTCGCTCGCCAAGCTCGAGGCGATGACCGCGGTGTGCTCGGTCGGCCTGGACATGATCGCGGTGCCGGGCGACACGCCGGCGCACGTGCTCTCGGGCCTGATCGCGGACCAGATGGCGATCGGCGTGATCAACGGCAAGACGACCGCCGTGCGCGTGATCCCGGTCCCCGGCCGCCGCCCGGGCGAGTCGCACGAGCTCGGCGGCCTGCTCGGCACGCTCTACGTGCAGGACCCCGGCGCGTTCGGCTGCCGCGTGCTCCACGACCGCGGCGGCCGCATCCCCGCGCCGATGCAGGGACTGCGCAATTAGAGCTTCTCGAGCTCGCGCCGCGCGAAGGCGCGCCAGTGCTCGGCGAACTCGCCCTCCTCCGCTTCGAACAGCTCGACGGCCCGTTCGAACGCCTCCCGCGCCGCGGCGACGTCTCCGCGATCCCGATGAGCGTTGCCCAAGTTGACGTAGAACGACGCGTGGTCGGGATCCGCTGCAATCCCGCGGCGGAAGACCTCGATCGCTTCGTCCAGTCGCCCGTCGCCCTGCAGGGCGATGCCCAGGTCGTTCCACTCGCGCGAGCCGGCTTCGTCGAGATCGAGCGCGTCGAGGAGAACCGCAGTTCCCTCGTCGACGCTCCGTGAGCGTAGAGCGGCGCGCGCGACGTTCACTCGCGCGGTGGACAGCTCGGCGTCGATCTCGAGCGCGCGCAGGAAGCACGCGAAGGCCTCGTCGCGCTCTCCCTGGAGCAGGAGCGCGAGCCCGAGGTTGTTGTGCATCCCGGCGAGCTCGGGGTCCAGCTCAACCATGCGGCGAAAGCACTCCTCGGCCTCGTGCGGTCGGTCGAAGCGCAGCAGGAGCATGCCGAGCTTCGCGAGCAGAGGGAGCCGGTCGGGCGCGCGACGCAGCGCGTCCTGCAAGCTCTCGATCGCGCCCGCGCCGTCGCCCGTCTGCACCAGGAGGTCCGCGAGATAGCCGGGCACGCCCATCTCGAGCGGATCGAGCTCGAGCGCTCGCCGCGTCGCGGCGAGCGCCTCGTCCCAGCGCTCGAGCTCGTGCCAGCCGTACGCGGTCGTGAGCCAGGTGTGCGCGTCGCTCGCGCGGACCAGCGGGCCTGCGTCCTCGCGCGACCGCAGGATGTCTTGCGCGCGACGGTAGCTCGCGGCCGCGTCCTCGGAGCGACCGAGCCGGAATTGCGCGTACCCGAGGTCGCGGCGCGTGTTCGCGTCGTCCGGGTCCAGCTCGACGGCGCGGCGCAGCAGCTCGAACGCCTCCTCGAAACGCCCGCGGTCCCGCAGCGAGTTCCCGGCATCGCGTGGCCAATGGCCTGTCTGCGGATCGAGCTTCGCGAGGCGGAGGAAGATTCGTTCGGCCTCCTCGTGGTGCTGCGTCCGGTCGTGGCAGCAGGCGATCCGGTGCAGCGTCTCGAGGTGATCCGGGCGCAGCGCGTGCGCGATGCGGTAGGTCGCGATCGCATCGTCCCAGCGCGGCTCGTTCTGCAGCTCGTACTGGAGCGCGAGACGGAAGCACAGGTCGAAGTCCTGCGGAAACTGCTCCTGCGCCCGGGCGAGCACCGCCTGCGCCGCGTCCGGCTCGCCCGCGCGCCACAGCGCGTCGCCGAGGACGCGGCAGCCCGCGGCGGTCAATGCGGCGAGGTCGGCCTCCGCCGCCAGCTCGAGCAGCCGCGCGCGCTCGTTCTCGGCGTCGGGAAGCCGAGCGCGCAGCTCCGCGCGCCACGGGTCGTCGGGATCGAGCCGCACCGCGAGCTCGCGGATGCGCTCGGTACCCGCGGGATCCGCAGGGGCGCTGGTCGCCGCGAGCCCGTCGCGGACGAGTGCCCAGTGATCGAGCGACGTCGCGAGCTCGACCGGGAAGTCGCTGCGCCTCATCGCGGTGAGCGCCTCGTCCGACGGCGCGTCGAGGAACGGCGTTCCCACGTACCAGTCGAACGCGTCCGCGTAGGCGGCGCCGAGCCGGCGCGACTCGCGCTCCCGCCAGCTGGAGTCCCGTGCGTTCTCGTCCCGCGGGATGCGCGCCTCGACGAGCCGCGCGAGCATCGCTTCGTCGCGTGCGACCCGTTCCGCTTCCGCGCGCGCCGCGTCGCGCTCGCCCGCGACCGCGGCGACGAGCGCGCGCGCTCGGGCGCGCGTCTCTTCGTCGACGTCGTCCGACGACGCGAGCTCGGCGGCCTGCTGCGCGCTCGCGAGCGCCGCGTCCCACGGCGTCGCCTCGAGCCCCGCCGCCTGCGCGCGGCCGCGCGCGCCGCTCGCCGCGCTCAGCGCCGTCGCGACGCGTTGCGCGGCTTGCGCGCGGCGCGCCTGCGCCTCGCCCTGCGTCCAGATCCACGCTCCCGCGCCGGCGAGCACGAGCACGAGCGCAGCCGCCGCCGCGACCAGCGTCGAGCGGTGGCGGTAGCGCGCTTGGGCCGCGTCGAGCTCCGCGCGCCGCGCCCGCTCCTCGACGGACGTCAGCCACGCGCTCACGCGCTCGGCGACCTCCGCCGCGGACTCGGGCCGCGCGCGGCGCGCGGGCGCGAGGCACTCGGTGCACAGTTCGATCAGCGCGCGGTCCGCGCCGCTGCGCTCGAGCCGCTCATGCGCGCCGTCGAGCGCTGCGCCCGCCGCCTGGCGCACGAGGTCGCCGTCCGCCTCGCGGTACGGCGGCTCGCCCGTGAGGATCTCGCACAGGATCGCTCCCAGCCCGAAGACGTCGCTGCGGCGGTCGAGCTGGTCGATCTCGCCGCGCGCCTGCTCGGGCGGCATGTACGCGGGCGTGCCCATCATCGAGCCGGGGACCGAGCGTCCCGCCGAGCCCGGCTCGCTGCGCACCGTCTCGATCACGCTGCGCTCGCTCACGCGCTCGAGCGACGCACGCTCGAGCGACGCACGCTCGTCGGCGACGCCGCCCTTGGCGAGCACCTTGGCGAAGCCCCAGTCGACGACCTGCACCTCGCCGAATGCGCCGATCATCACGTTCGCCGGCTTGAGGTCGCGGTGCACGACGCGCCGCGCGTGTGCGTACGCGAGCGTCTGGCAGACCTGCTCGAAGATGCCGAGCAGGCGCCGGCGGTCCGCGGCGGGGGACGAGCGCCGAGCGAGCTGCTCGGCGAGGGTCTCGCCCTTGACGAGCTTCATCGCGAAGTAGGGGCGCTCGCCGGCCTGCAGGCCGAGCTCGTAGACAGGCACGATGCCCGGGTGCTGGAGCTGGCCGCCGATCTGCGCTTCTTCGACGAAGCGCGCGAGCACGTCGGGCTGCTCGGCGTACTCGTCGCGCAGCACCTTCATCGCGACGTCGCGGCCCAGGTCGTGGTCGCGGCCCTTGTAGACGATCCCGACGCCGCCGCGGCCGATCTCGCCGAGCACCTGGTAGCGGCCGGACGGGTCGCGCAGAGCGCGCGCTTCCTCGGTCACGCGCACCGGCGCGTCGGGGGGGCCCTGCGAATCGAGGTGCACGCCCAGCCGCGCGCTCGTCCGCGCCTGGAGCGTTCGAAGCACGCTCGGACGCGCTCGGGCCGCTTCCCCGAACGCCTCCGCCAGGCCTCTCTCGATCGCGTCGTCGCGCATGTCGGTGGGCGGCGGTTGCATCCGCCAGACGAGCCGCCAGACGAGCCGCCAGAGCAACTTCCGGGGCGCGCCGCGATTCACCGGGAGAAACCGCCGAATTCGGCGCCCGCGAGGAAATTCAGCCCAGGAGCACGAGCAGGCGGGCCACCTCGGCCTCCAGATCGGCCTCGGAACGCACCGCGTGCTCCGCGACGACGTGCTCGAGGCATGCGCGGAACTCCTCGCGGGCGCGGGCATACGCGCGGTGCACGGCGACCGGGTCCATGTCCCACTGGGCCGCCACGTCGCGGATCGGCAGCCCCTCGGCGAAGCGCAGCCGCAAGAGCTCGACCCGAAGCCTCGCTCCGGCGTCGCCGTTCTTCGCGCGCGCCCGCATGCGCTCGCCGGCCAAGCGAATCAGCGCGCGCGCCCACTCGCGATCGAACAGCTCCGAGAGGCTCTGCTCGCGATCCTGGATCGAGTCGAGCGCGAAGCCGCCGTCGCGATCGCGGGCGCGGCGGGCTTGCTCCTCGAAGCGCGCGGCGACCTTGCGCGTCACGCCGAACAGAAGTCCGCGCAGGTCGCCGCGCTCGGGGTCGGCGCGGGAGAGCACGCCGTTCTCGCGCAGGCACTCGACGAAGACCTCCTGCACCGCGTCGTCGAGCTCCGGCGCCAATCGCGTGTCGCGCCAGCGCGATTCGAGGAAGCGGCGCACGACGGGCAAGTAGCTGCGGCCGAAGACGCTGCGCGCGTCCCGATCACCACCGGCGGCGCGCAGGACCAGACTCCAACTGACATCCTCGTCCCCTCGTTCGAGCACGGTTCCATTCTGCCGAGTCGCGCGCCGTCGCGGGGCACCCGCGTCGCGCACTCCGGGGCCGGCCCGCCGTTCGCTAGGCTGTTCGGCTTCCATGGACGTCTGGAAGCGCACGTTCGCCGCGATCTGGGTCGCGAACCTCGTCACCGCGGTCGGGATGATGAGCTTCCTGCCGTTCTTCCCGACGTACCTGCGCGAGCTCGACGTGCCGGAGGAGCACCTCGCCGCGTGGACCGGGATCGTGTTCGGCGCCGCGCCGCTCGCGGCCGCGTTCGCGTCGCCGATCTGGGGCGCGCTCGGCGACCGCTTCGGCCGCCGGCTGATGGTGTTGCGCGCGATGGCGGCGATCGCGCTGTTCGTCGGCTGCATGGGCTTCGTGCGCACGCCCGTCGAATTGCTCGCGCTGCGCCTCCTGCAGGGCGTGTTCTCCGGTTTCGTGCCGCCGAGCATCACGCTCGTCAGCGTCGGCGCGCCGTCCGACCGGCAAGGGCGCGTCGCGAGCTCGTTGCAGATCGCGATGGCGATCGGAGCCGTGCTCGGGCCGCCGCTCGGCGCGTTCGTCGAGGCGCACCTCGGCATGCGCGCGACGTTCGGCGTCGTCGCGATCCTGGCGGGAGCGAGCGGGCTCTGCGTGCTGATCTTCGCGCGCGAGGAAGCGGCGCAACGCCAGGCGCGCGCGGGCCGACTCTCGGCGTGGGGCGCGCTGCGCGGGAGCCTGAGCGACCTCGCCGAGCTGCGGCACAACCCGCGGCTGCGCACCGCGGTCGCGCTCCTGTTCAGCGTGCAGTTCTGCATCAACGCGACCAACCCGCAGCTCCAGCTCTTCGTCGAGGAGCTGCGGCCCGACGCGGGCGCGAGCGTGGCGCCGCTCACCGCGGCGCTCTTCACCGTGCTCGCGCTGACGAACCTCGTCGGGCTGCCGCTGTGGGGACGCTACGGCGACCGCCGCGGCTACGCGCGCGCGCTGTGGGGCGCGGCGTGGATCGCGGCGGCGGGCCTGTTCGTGCACGGCGTCGCGCCGAGCTACGCGTGGCTGCACCCCGGCCGCGTGTTGCTGGGCATCGCGATCGCCGGGATCGGCCCGGCGGCGTTCGGGATCGCGGCGGTCGAGACCGCGGTCGAGCGCCGCGGCGGCGCGATGGGAGCGGTCTTCAGCGCGCGCGCGCTCGGCGTGGGGCTCGCGGCGCCGGTCGGCGGCGTGCTCGCCGCGGCGATCGGCATCCGCGCGCTGTTCCTGATCGAGGCCGGCGCGGTCGCGCTCGTGCTCGTCGCGCTGCGCCGCTCGCGCTCCGCCCGCCCCGCGGACGAGGCGCGCCGGGCGGCCTGAGCGGGCCGACGATGGGCCACGACCACAAGATGTGGTAGCTTCCCCCGCATGAACCCCCTGCGCGTGTACCTCGTCGGCGCCCACGCCACCGGCAAGACCACCCTGGCCCGCTGGATCCGCGACGAGTTCGGGCTGCCGATGATCTCGGAGGTCGCACGCGGGGTGCTCGCGGAGATGGAGGCGCAGCTCGACGGGCTGCGCTCGAACGTCGCGCTCGTCGACCGCTACCAGCGCGAGGTGTTCGAGCGCCAGATCGAGGCCGAGGCGGCGCAGCCCGGCTCGTTCGTGTCCGACCGCGCGTTCTGCAACCTCGCATACGCCGCGCACCACGCGACCGTGCTGTCGTCGATCGCGAGCGATTCGCGGCTGGGCGACTACATGGACTCGGTGCGCTCGGGGCTGGTCTTCTTCCTGCGACCGCACCCCGAGCTCGTCGTGGGCGACGGCGTGCGCGCGGGCGTCGCGTGGGAAGAGGTCGTGCGCATCGACGGCATGGTCAAGCTGCTGCTCGAGTTGTTCGCGATCCCGTACATCCCGCTCGAGTCGCTGTCGATGCAGGAGCGCGTGCGCTGCGTCGAGCGCGTGCTCGACCTCGCCGGCCTCGAGAAGCGCCGCGAGCTCGCTCCCGTGCCGCGCGCGGAGCGGCGCGAGTGCGAGAGCGAGAACGGGCACGCGAACGGCAACGGCCACGGCGTCCGCGCGGACGCCGCGACCGTCAAGCCCCGCTGAACTGCACGTCCTCGAAGACGAGCGTCGGCGCGAGGATGCGCGCGTACGGGTTGGGGTCGCTGCCGACCTCGACGAGCCGCGCGAAGAGCTCGAGGAAGCTCCCGGTGACGTTCATCTCGCCGATGGGCACGCGCTTGCCGCCGGGCCCGACGCGCAGGCCCTGCAGCCCGAACGAGAAGTCGCCGGTCGTGCCGTCCGCGTTGCCGCCGAGCCAGCTCGTCACGTAGATCGCGTCGCCGACGTCGCGCAGGATCGCGTCGAGGTCGCGCTCGCCCGGCACGACGACGACGTTGGACGCCGAGCTCGTCGTCGGCTGCGCGCCCAGCTTGCGCGCGTAGTACGTGTCGAGGAAGTACGTGCGCAGCGCGCCCGCCTCGACGATCGGCCGGCCCCGCGCGGCGATGCCCTCGCGATCGAAGTGCCGCGAGCCGAGACCGCGCACGCGCAACGGCTCGTCGAGGAGCGTCAGTCGCTCGGTGGCGATGCTCTCGCCGAGCTTGCCCGCGAGGAACGAGCGCTTCTGCTGGATCGCGCCGCCCGAGAGCGCGCCGAGCAGACGCGCGACCAGGCTCGTCGCCGCCTCGCGGTCGACGACCATCGTCGTGCGCTGCGTCGGGCCCTTCGTGCTGCCGAGCCGCTCGAGGGCGCGCCGGCGCGCTTCGGTCGCGACCTCCGCCGGCGGCGGCAGGTCCGCGACGTGGCGCGCGCCGACGTAGTACGCCGCCTCGGGCCGGCGGTCGCCCGCGTCGCGCGCGGTGACCTCGGTGCCGTACCACAGCGCCGCGCCTTCCTCGGTGCCGGCGAAGCCGTTCGAGCTCACCTGCGCGCTCGTGCCGCCGCCGGCCTGGAGGCGGCTCGAGGCGCTGACGACGTTCGCGTGGCCGCGCGCGATCGCGTCCATCTCGGCGAGCCACGCGAGGCTCGTCTCGCGGTCGAACGCATCGATCGCCGGGTCGAGGAGCTCGAGGTCCGCGTCCGAGCGGCCCGCGTACAGCGACGGCTCGGGCAGCACGCGGTGCGGGTCGGGCTCGAGCGCGCGGGTGAGCGCGACCGCGTCCTCGACGAACGAGCCGAGCGACTGGGGACGCAGGTCGTTCGTCGCGTGCGTCGAGTAGCGGCCGTCGACGTAGAGGCGCAGCGAGAGCACGCGGCTCGCGCTCTCCTGCACGGTCTCGATCGCGCCGTCGCGCCACACGAACTCGGTCGAGCGGCCGGACGACGCCGTCGCGACCGCGTCGTCCGCGCCCTTCGCGCGCGCGAGCTCGACCGCGCGCTCGGCCTCCTCGGACAGCTCGGCCGCCGCCGTGCGCGTCTGCGACGTCGCCGTCATTGCGTCCCTCCGACGGTCAGGCTCTTGACGAGCACGCTGGGGATGCCCTGGCTCACCGGCACGCGCTGGCCCTCCTTGCCGCAGGTCCAGCCGCCGGTGTCGAGCTCGGAGTCGTTCGCAGCCATCACGATGTCGCGCAGCGCGTCGGGGCCGTTGCCGATGATGTTGATGTCCTTGATCGGAGCGGTGATCTTCCCGTTCTCGATCAGCCAGCCGGTCTTGACGTAGAACGTGAAATCGCCGGCGCCGATCTGCACCTGGCCGTTCATGAACGTCTCCGCGACGATGCCGCGGTCGACCGACGCGACGATCTCGTCGAACGTGTGCGGGCCGTTCTCCATGAACGTGCAGCGCATGCGCGGCATCGGCACGTGGCGGAAGCTCTCGCGCCGGCCCGAGCCCGTCGGGCGGTGGCCGTACTGCTTGGCGCTGATGCGGTCGTAGAGGTAGCTCTCGAGCACGCCGCCGCCGATCAGCACCGTGCGCTCGGTCGGCTGGCCCTCGTCGTCGACGTTGAGCGCGCCGCGCTCGTGGTCGATCGTGCCGTCGTCGACGACGGTGACGAAGTCGGGCGCGACCTTCTGGCCGAGCTTGTCCGCGTAGATCGAGATGCCCTTGCGGTTGAAGTCCGCCTCGAGCCCGTGCCCGATCGCCTCGTGCAAGAGGATCCCCGACGCGCCCTTCGCGAGCACGACCGGCAGCTCGCCCGCCGGCGGCCGGCGCGCCTCGAACTGGATCATCGTCCGGTCGACCGCGTCCTTGCACGTCGCGCGGATGCGCTCCTCGGTGAACCACTCGATGCCCTCGCGCCGCGCGAGCGACGCGAAGCCGGTGCAGCGCTTGCCGCCCTTCTCGGCGGTGAGCGAGACGCGCAACACGCCCATCGGCCGGCGGTCGGCGTAGACCGCGCCCTCGCTCGTCGCGATCAGGACGCGCTCGTCCGCGTCCGACCAGCCGACGTCGACCTTCTCGATCGCGGGCTCGAGCTCGCGCGCGATGCGCTCGACCGCCGGCAGCAGCGGGAGCTTCTCGGCAACGCGCACGTCCTCCCACTGCCGCTCGAGCGGGTAGTGGTCGGCCACCCCGGCCAGCCGCACCGCTCGAGGCGGCACCGGCGCCGCGCCCGACGCGATGCTCGCCGCCGTGCGCGCCGCGCGCAGCATCGGCTCGAGCGCGAGGCTCTCGCTGTACGCGTAGCCGGTCTGCTCGCCGACGACGACGCGCACGCCGACGCCCTGGTCGATGCCGGAGCCGGCGCGGTTGACGATGCCGTCCTCGAGCTGGATCGAGGAGTGGCGCGAGTGCTGGAAGTAGAGGTCGGCGAAGTCCGCGCCGCGGCGCGTCGCCTCCGCGAGCACGCGGCGGATGACGTCCTCGTCGACGCCGAACCACGTCGCGAACGGATGGTCGGTCAGGGTGCTGGTCGCGCTCATCGAGTCCTTTCCCGCGGCGTGGGGGGCCGCCGCTCAGGGAGAGTAGCCCGAAGCGCGCCGCGATTCGCGTGCCGGGAGCCGATCGACCCGCGATCGCAGCCGCGCGTCCGCGCTAACCGAGCAGCGCGGCGTCGATCTCGGCTCGCACGAGCTCGGCGGCGAGGCGGCTCGGGGCGAGCGCGGCGCAGTGCTCGGCGAACGACGGGTGCTCCGCGCGGCCGAACCAGAGCTCGGGCGAGGCGTGCTCGCGGGCTTGCGCGCGCCACGCGTGCTCGTCGGACGCAGCGGCGCCCTCGCGCTCGTTCAGCCGCCCGGCGAGCGCGACGAGGTCGGGCCGCGGCGGGGGCGGCGGCCCCGGCAGATCGAACCACGAGCGGGTCGACACGATCAGGCGCCACGTTCCGCCCGCGCCGTCCGGGACGTGGACGAGGACGCGGTCGGCGTCTCCGATCTGGAACAGCGGGTGTCGGCCGGGATCGAAGCGCCCGCCGGCGTCCGCGCGGCGCGAACGCGCCGCGGCGGGCGCGACGAACGCGGCGAGGAAGAGCTCGGGCCGGCGCTCGAGCGCACACGTGGCGAGGTCCGCCGCGTCGTCCCGCGCGGCCGCGACCGCGGGCTCCCACAGCTCGGGATACGGCAGCGCGCGCGCGGATACGAGCTCGGCGAGCTCGTCGGCGAGCCAGCGCGCGAGGAGCGTGTGGCGGTCCTCGTCGTCGAGGCCCGCGAAGTCGGGGGCGAACGGCGAGAGCGCGGGGTCGTTCAGGCCGCCGACGAGCGCATCGAGCGCGAGCGCGCGCTCGTCGGGGATCAGGAAGAAGTCGCCGGCGGCCGCGGCCGCGAGCAGCGCGTCCGCGCGCTCGAGCGCGCGCTCGGGGTGGCGCGCGACGAACATCGCGAGCACGCCGTCGGTGTCGTAGTGGTTGTTGACGATCGCCGTGCAGCCCGCGGCGAGCGCCTCGCGCCGCTCGCGGCCGAGGCCCGCCCAGCGGAGCGCGCAGCCGGTCGAGAGCTCGTGCCGCAGCTCGGGCGGCGTGCGGTTCCCGGGCCAGTGCGAGAGCTCGAGACCCGGCGCGCCGCTCGCGCCGTCGACCGCGAGCACGGGCCGCGCCGGCGGCGTGCTCGTGACGAACAGCGGCAGCTTCAGCGCCCGCCGCCGCCCCGCTCGCGCTCGAGCAGCGCGAGGTTGTCCGACGCCTCGCGCCGCGCCTTCTCGAGCAGCTCGCGCTGCGCGGGCTCGGGGCTCGCCGCGAGCCCCTCCTCGGCGATCGCGAGCGCGCGCTGGTACATCTCGCGCGCGCGGTCCTGCTCGCGCCGCAAGTTGTAGTGCAGCAGCACGGCTGCGTCGTTGAGGTAGTTCGCGTTGTCCGGCTCGACGTCGAGCGCGCGCTCGTACGCCGCGAACGACTCCTCCCACAACCGCGTCGCCTCGGCGAGGTCCTCCGCGCTCGCTCTCTCGCGCGCCCCGCGGCTGCGCGGATCGACGAGGGCGTCGCCGCGGTCGCGCAGGAAGAGCGCGAGGTTGTTCCAGTAGATCGCCTCGTGCGGCGCGGACTCCGCGAGGACGCGGAACACCAACGTTGCGGGCTCGAGCTCGCCCGCGCGCGCGCGCCGGTCGGCCAGGTACTCGAGGATCGGGAAGTTGTTCGGGTCCCCCGAGACCATCGCGACGATGCCCTCGGGGTGCAGCTCCCAGTTCTTGCGCAGCGCCGCGATCGCCTCGTCGTAGCGCTGCGAGGCGTAGCGCGTGCGGTAGAGGTAGTACCAGGAGTTCGTGAACTCCGGCCACTTCGTCACCGCCGCCGTGAACGCCTCTTCGGCGAGCGCGTAGTCCGCGCTGCTCCACGCGCAGAAGCCGAGCCACCAGGACAGCGTCGCCTCGTCGCGCACGTCCGGCTTGCGCGCGCGCGCGCGGAACGCCTCGCGCGCGGCCTTCAGCGCATCGCGCAGCCGCTCGGCGCCGACGATGCCGAGCACCTGGCCGAAGTCGACCGCGGACGGGGCCCACGACGCCGCGGTCTCGAACGCCGCCGCGGCCGCGTCGTGCTCGCCCTTCCAGCCGTACAGGTTGCCGAGCTGCACCGCCGCGTTCGCGAGCGCGCGCCGCTGGCCGGGCTCGTCGGGCTTGCCCAGCAGCTCGATCTCGCGCTCGAACGCGTCGCGCGCGCGCTTCCAGAGCGCCTCGGCCTCGTCCGCCAGGCGCCCCGCTTCGGCCGTCGTCGCGTCGGCGTCCTCTGCGGCCGCCGCCTGGTCCGCCGCGCCGCGCGCCGGCACGTACTGCGAGAACGCGGTGCGGCCGAGCTGGTCCCACGCGGCCGCGGACTCGGGGGCGCGGCGCACCGCTTCCTCCGCAGCGCTCCGCGACGCCGGCAGGTCCTGGTTGTACCAGGCGGCCTTCGCGAGCGGCAGGAATGCGTCGCGGTAGCGCTCGGGATCGGCCTCGAGCGCGCGCGCGAGGAACGCCTGCGCGTCGATCATGTTCATCGCCGACGCGTTGCCCGCGGCGCCCTGCGCGATGTACCCCTCCGCGCGCCGCGCGAACGCCATCCCGTACAGGTAGTCCATCTCGGACCCGCTGGCGCCGCCCTTGCGCAGCGCGTCGAGCGCGTCGAGCGTGTCGTTGCTCTTGCCCTGGTCCATCCACGCGCGCAGCACCCACATGCGCGTGCGCAGCGAGTCGCCGTCGAGGCGCGCGGCCTCGAGGAACACGGACTCGGCGTCGTCGGGGCGGCCCGCTTCGAGGAGCGCGCGGCCGCGCTCGATCATCGTCTCGACGTCCGCGGTGCGTTCCTGGAAGACGGCGCACGGCGGAGCGGCGCACGGCGCGGCAGGAGCGAGCGCGAGGACGGCGAGCAGGGAGAGGGAGATCATCGTCAGGACTCGTCCGAGGGGGCGGATGGGGTCGTGGAACGGGGCAGGATGGTAGCGCTCTTAGTCGCACGGGCGGGCCCAGTTGCCGATCGTCAGGGCGTCGGGGTGCTCGATCCGCTCGCCGTCGAGCTTGCGCAGCCACACGTCGCGCACGACCGGCCGCGGCTCCGGGCCGATCTCGAGCGCGCGCTCGAAGTAGCGCCGCGCGGCCGCGTCGTCCCCCTCGAGGACGTGGAGCAGGACGCCGAGGAGCTGGTGCGCGTCGCCCCAGGCGTTCTCGAGCTTCCAGAGCTCGCGCTCGAGCGGGGCGCGCTCGGCGGCGGCGTCGTCCAGCGCCGCGAGCCGCGCGCGCAGCTCGTCGCGTTGCACCGCGCCCATCGCGATCGAGCGCAGGAGCAGCTCGCGCGCGCGCTCGCCGTCGCGGTCGAGGTAGCACAGGAGCAACCGCGCGCAGTCGTTCGTCAGACGCAAGTCGCCCGGCGCGAGCCGCATCGCCTGGACGAACGCCGCGTAACCGCGCTCCATCCATGCGCGCGCGGTCTCGTTGTGCGCGTCCGCGGCGGCGGCGAAGCGCGCGCGCTCGTCCGCGTCCACGTCCGCGTCGCGGCTGCCCGCCAGCGCGCCGCGCAGCTCCGCGAGCGCGGCGTCGTCGTCGAGCTCGCCGCGCGCGGCGCGGCACAGCCGCGCGGCGAGCGACGCTTCCTCGATCGCGGCGTCGCGCCAGTGGGCGCCGGCGCGCGTGGGCCAGCGCGCCGCGCGCGGCTCGCGCTCGGCGAGCCACGCGCAGATCCGGGCGGCGCGCTCGGAGCGGCCGCGCGCGACCCACGCGTCCGCGACCGCCGCGAGCCCCTCGAGCGCGGCGTCGAACGCCTCGTGCGCGCGGCGCAGGTCGTCCTCGCGCGCGCCCGCGGTCTCGAACGCGACGCGCGCGGTCTCGAGCTCGCCGGCCGCGAGCCACGCCCAACCGGCGCCGGTGCGCGCGAGCGTCGCCGCGTCGCGCGCCTCGCCGGCGACGCGCGCGTCACCCGCTTCGAGCGCGAGCGCCTCGGCGCGCGCGAGCGCGTCCTCGGCCCCCGCGAACGCTGCCGCGACGTCCGCTCCGCCGCCCGCGGCGAGGGTGCCGGCCGCCGCCTCGAGCCGCGCGCGCCCGAGCAGCGCGTGCCCCGCGGCGACGTCCGGATGACGCGCGACGAAGCGCGCGAGCGCGTCCTCGCCGCGGCCGACGCGGAACGCGGCCGCGTGCAGCCGCTCGAGCAGCGCGCGCGCGTCGGGCGTGCGATCGAGCCCGCGCTCGAGCGTCGCGAGCGCGTCGTCCCAGCGCTCTTGCGCGACGTACACGTCGCCGAGTAGGCCCCACGCCTCGGCGTCGGCCGGCGCGCGCCCGAGCCGGCGCCGGAGCGCGTCCTCGGCCTCGCGCAGCAGCGCGCTCGCGTCGCCGGACTCGCCGGACTCGCCGGAGTCGACGGCGTCGGCGGCTTCGCCGGCGTCGCCGGAGCGCGCGCGGCGCCATGCGGCGAGCGCGGCGTCGGCCCAGGCGCGCTCGGGCGAGTGGAACAGCGCGCTCGCGCTCGCGCCGGGCTCCTCGAGCCGCGCGATCGCAGCGCGCGCGAGCGCGAGGCTGTCGTCGTGGCCGAGCAGGAGCGCGGCGCGGCTCGCGCCGACCAGACACGCGGCGTCGTCGGAAAAACGCCGGAACGTCGCGAGGGCGGCCTCGCCCGCGGCGCGCGACGCGTCGGTCGTCGAGTCGCGGGGCGCCGAGGCGGCCGCGTCCGCGCCGGACTCGGCGAGCAGGAGCTGCGCGCGCGCCTCGAGGATCAGTGCCTCGCGCGCGTCCGGCGCGAGCGCGAGCGCAGCGCGCGCGCCGGCCAGGGCGCGGCCCGCCTCGCCCGCCGCGAGCGCGGCCCGTGCGTCGGCGACGCGGCGGCCGAACAAGAGCCCGTCGATCAGCACCTTCGCGCGCTCCCAGTCGCCGGCAGCCAGCGCCCGCGCGGCCTCGTCCGCGATCGCGCGCTCCGTCTCGCTGGGCGCCTGCGGCGCCGAATCGCTTTGCGCCTGCGGCGCCGTGTCGCTGGGCGCCTGCGGCGCCGTGTCGCTGGGCGCCTGCGGCGCCGTGTCGCTGGGCGCCTGCGTCGGCGCCGATTGGCTGTGCGCCTGCGGCGCGGGTTCTGCAGCGCTCGACTCGGCCGGCGACTGGCGCGCGGGGGCCGCGGAGGCGGCCGCGGCGAGGGCCGCGAGGGTCGCCGCGGCGATTCCGGCGCGAGTCGTTCGTCGGACGAGGGGCATGGACGCGGTGAGCCGAAGAAGAGGCGTGGTCATTCTAGGCGACGTTCGTCGCGGTTCTCGCCGGCGGCCCTACGGCCGGGCGGCCGTTCGGTCGGATTTCGCTCGCGGCTCTTTTCCGCTCCCCCCTGGCGGGGAAGATGGGCCGGGCTCGTTCGTCCGAGCCCGTCGCGACCCGTTCCACCCCTGCCTGATCGCGTGGCCTGATTTCATGCTCCTCGGCTCGAAAGCGCTCCTGGCGGCTCGACTCGCGGCCGGCCTGGCGGCCGGCGCGGCCCTGTTCCTCGGCTCGTGCGGCGACAACCCCGCGTGCGTCTTCGGCCCGACGAACTGCCAGGGCGGCGGCGGCGGGGGCGGCACGCCCGGAGCGCTCGGCACCGAGGCGTTCCTGCCCGAGGACGGCCAGTGGATCCGCGAGGGCTCGCCGACCGTGACGGACGTGCGTCCGGGGAACAACGCGAGCACGACCACGCCGATCGTGATCACGTTCAGCGAGTCGATGGCGGGGCCGACGCTCGACGGCGCGGTCAGGATCCGCGTAGCGGGCGGCGGGGTCGGGCTGCCGGTGCTCGCTTCGGCGAGCCTCGTCGGCGACGGGCGGGTGCTGATCTTCCTGCCGGCGGTCCCGCTGATGGCCGGCACGACGTACGAGATCGTCCTCGACGAGGACGCGCCCCTGCCGACGGACCTGACCGGCCAGACGCTCGTCGTCTCGAGCGACGGCCTGATCGACACGTTCACGATCGGGACGAACGATCCCGACGCGCCGCGCGTCGTCGCGACGTGGCCGCCCGACGGAGCGAGCGCGCAGAGCGCGACGACCGAGATGGTCGTCGTGTTCGACCGGATCATGCAGCAGGCGACGGCGGACGAGGGCTCGTTCCTGGTCGAGGTCGGCGGCGTCCCGCCGGCGTTCTTGCCCGATCCCCAGCCGCTCGCTCTCTCGGTGGGGCCGCTCCCGATCACCGACACGCGCGTGTACACGCTGCGCAGCGAGGACGACGAGGGCGTGCCCGCTCCGCTCGGCGCGGGCGAGACGGTCCTGGTGACGTTGAGCCCGACGGGCGACCCGATCGAGGCGCTCGACGGGGAGGAGCTCCCGACGACGACGTTCGAGTACGACGTCGCGCCGTTCAGCGCGCCGGTCACGGCGACGATCGTGTCGATGCCCACGGAGGCGATCGGCATCGAGAACCTCGACGCGGACGGGACGAACGACCTCGCGATCGAGGTCGAGCTCGCGAACGGGCAGCCCGGCGACCGCGTCGGCGTGTTCCTGTTCGGCCAGGGGCTCGGCGAGGACGACGGCATCGTCGCGCTCTTCCGCCAGGTGACGATCGAGGGGACCGCGCCGATCACGACGGTGACGCTGGACGCGGGCGACATCGATCTCGGCACGACGGGCCCGGTCGCGGGGCGCTTCCAGGACGGTTTCGTCGCGTTCGCGCTGCGCGTGCGCCGCGGCACGCAGGTCAGCCCGGTGACGGTGCTCGACGTCGAGCCCGAGACGCCCGGCATCCAGGACCCGTTGCTCGACACCGAGCGGCCCGTGCTGATGGCGCTGACCAATCCGGGCGCCGACGGGCAGCTCTTCCGCTCGGACCAGCGCGACCTCGTCGTCACCGGCCGGGCGAGCGAGCCGTTGCGCGCGGTCGACGTCGTGACGCCGCTCGGCTCGAACGTGCCGCCGGGCGAGACGGCGACGGTGGTCGGCTCGAACGCGGAGGGCTTCTTCGTCGCGGCGCCCGTCGATCTCGGCGGCGTCGTCGGGGCGCTGGACCTGCCGCTCGATTACGAGCTCGTGCTGTACGACCGCGCGCTGAACACGAACAAGGGCGGCCCGGTCGTGGGGCAGTTCACGCAGCTCGGCGCCGTGGGGCCCGAGATGCTCGTCGACGACGGGTCGATCGCGGTGCAGGTGTTCGACGCCGTGACGCTCGCGCCGATCGTGGGCGCGGCGGTGATGACGCACTCCGACGACGTCGGTTTCCCGCTCGTGTCGAGCGCGGCGTCGGACGCGGACGGCAGCGCGGCGGTCACGGCCGCGAGCACGGGGTTGGCGACGATCCTCTCCGTCGGCGCGCCGGGCTACGACCTGTTCACGTTCCACGGCGTCACGGCCGGTCGCGTCGGCGTCCCGCTCGCGCCGACCGCGCCGAGCGCGTCGGGGCCGGCGAGCGCGGTGGGCGCGGTGACGACGACCGATCCGTTCGCTCAGTTCGTGCTGCCGCAGATCGACCTGCGCTTCGCCGACTCGCGCCGGCTCGAGAGCGCATTGCCGAGCGTCCCCGGCGGCAACTGCGGCGTCGACCCGATGACGGGCCAGCTCTCGTGCCCCGTCGGACCGATCGACGTCCGTCCGGGTCTCGTCGGCGCGCAGACGGCGATCGGTGGCCTGTTCGCGCCGTCGAGCCTCGGCGCGTTCAGCCCTGCGCTCGCCGTGCAGTCGTTCTCGTTCGAGCTGCCCGTGCGGCCGCGCAACACGGGCCAGGAGACGGCGACGCTGTTCGATGTCCCGTTCCTGCTGACGGCGCCGGGGGTGCCGGACGCGGAGACGACGAAGGAGGTCGCGCCGGAGCAGACGCTGCGGCTCGTCGGCGACCTGACCGAGGGCATCGACTTCGGCACCGATCCGGCCGGCGTCGAGAACCTGGTCGGCGATCCGGCGTTCACGGGCAAGCCGATCGTCACGGTCGAGGCGGTCGTGCCGGGCATCGCCGCGCCGGCGCTCGTCGGCGTCGGCAACGGCTTCCTCACCCCGGGCACGCGCACGTGGACGATCCGCGCCGCGTTCGCGGGTGCAGCGAGCGGGGAGGGCAGCCTGGGCGACGCGATCGAGCCGGACCTGCTGTTGCGCGCGGAGATCCGCGACATGGCGGGCAACCGCGCCGGCCAGCGGCCGCGCATCTCGACGCTCGCACAGCTCCCGCTGCCGCTCACGATGTTCGCGGGCAACGTCCCCGAGCTCTTCACGCCCGCCCCCGGCGGCACGACCGGCGGCGACAGCTACACGATCGAATTCGACAACTCGCTGCTCGACGTGCAGACGGGCCCGCAGGGCGGCGCGGGGCTCTACCGCCTGACGCTGACGGCCTCGGACGGCCGCCGCTGGGTCCTCTGGCGCGTCGACCCCCCGGGCGGAACCGGCCCGGTGCAGGTCCGCGTACCCGACGTCGCGCTCGGCGGCGCGGTGCCGCTGGTCGACGGCCCGCTCGAGCTGCGCATCGCGACGTTCGCCTGGCCGACGCTGGACCCGGCCGCGTTCCTGTGGAGCGACGTCGAGCGCGAGTACGACGTGTTCTCGTTCTCGGCGCCGCTGATGTTCACGCAGGACTGAGCCGCGCCGCCGTTCGGCGAGCGCGCGGGTAGACTGCCTCGCAAAGGAGGTCGTGGCATGCTCGCGCGCGTTGTTGCGCTGTTGGCTTTCGCATCGGCGCTCGTCGCTCAGGAGCCGCTCCAGGTCCACGCCGACGACCCGCTCCATCGCTTCGTCGAGCTGGAGGTGCCGGCCGACGGCGCGACGATCGAGTGGACCAGCGACTTCGACGGGACGCTGCACGTGTGGACGCAGTCGGTGGCCGGCGATCCGGTGCTCGCCGTCACCGTCGGAGGCGCCGACGCCATCGCGGACGACGACTCGGGCGGTGGAACAACGGCGTACGTCGCGGTGGACGTCGCGGTCGGCCAGGTCGTGGTGGTCGCCATCCAGACGATCGATCGGGGCCAGGGCGCTACCTCCGTCCACTGGGTAGCGTCGCCCGAGACCGAGGAGACGCGCGCGGCGGTGGAGCGCGCGAAGGAGCTCCTGGCGGCGGTCGAGGCAGCGCAACGGGCGCAAGCCTTCGAGAGCGCGCGGGCGCTCGTCGCGGACGCTCTCGACGTGCTCCGGAGCGCACGAGGAGCGGCGCTGAGCCACGGCATTGCGCAGACGGCGTGGGAGTGCGGCTCCGGCGCCTACCGCCTGGGCGCGATCGACGCAGCCTCCGCTGCGTGGCATCTGACGCTCGCGGCTCGCGAGCGCACGCTGCCCGAGGACCACCCCGACCTGCTCCGCGCGCGGCAGAACCTGGCCATCACGATGCACGCACAGGGCGAACTCACCGGCGCCCGCGCGCTCTTCGAGCGCCTGCTCGCGGCTCGCGAGCGCACGCTGCCCGAGGACCACCCCGACCTGCTCGCCGCGCGGGGAAACCTGGCCGCCTCGATGAAGGCGCAGGGCGATCTCGCCGGCGCCCGCGCGCTCTAGGAGCGTGTGCTCGAGGCCCGCGAGCGCACGGTGCCCGAGGACCACCCCGACCTGCTCGCCGCGCGGCACAACCTGGCCCTCACGATCAGGAGAACGGACGAGCGGCGGGTAGGGAAAGAGGGTGTGTCGGTGGGTAGCGCGCGGGGGGCGCGGTCGCAGGAAGAGGG
>CAZGTQ010000275.1:0-16156 GCA_964528575.1 uncultured Planctomycetaceae bacterium
CAACAAGGTGTGCGACACCGTATCGGGCCGCGAGGTGTGCGACACCGTATCGGGCCGCGCGCCGTTTCGGGTAGCCGCGCCCAGCGCGCCGGGCTATGAGGGAGGCCACGCGCATGGCGAGCCGACCGAACGAAGGGAGCGCGACCGTTTCCCAGACGCCCGAGCCCCAGACGCCCGAGCCCCGGCCGCGCCCCTCGCGCCTCGCGCGGCGGCTCGCGGCGACGCCCTGGGTCGTCGTCTCGGTCCTGCTCCATCTGCAGCTCCTGATCGCGCTCGCGTTCTTCGCCTGGCGCGAGGACGAGCCGCGGCGCGTGCCGGTCGCCGCGGCGTGGCTCGGGCCCGACGTGGTTGCGGGGCCCGAGGAGGCCGAGCCGCTCGAGGAGCCGCTCGAGCCCGAGCTCGACCCGGCCGAGGTGTTCGAGCAGGCGGAGCTCGTCGAGGAGCCGTGGGACGACGCGGTGCTGGACCCCGAGCCGCTGCCCGAGCGCGGCGAGCCCGCGGAGTCGAGCGCCGCAGGGCCCGCGGCGGGACCGCTCGAGAGCCCGCTGGGCCTCGTCGGCGGCGGCGGCGGCAAGTTCGGCGCCCGGCGCCAGGGCGCGCAGGAGTACACCGGCAGCAGCGGCATGGCGACGGCGCTGGCCGCCGGGCTGGAGTGGCTCGCGCGGCACCAGTCGGCGAACGGCGCGTGGGACGCGGATCGGTTCATGCACGAGGGGCGCCACGGCGCGTGCGGCTGCGACGGACCCGGCACCCGCTCCGCCGACATCGGCGTGACCGCGCTCGCTCTGCTCGCGTTCCTCGGCGCGGGCAACACGACCGCGGACGGTCCGTACCGCGCGGCGGTCGGGCGCGGCGTGCGCTGGCTGCGCGAGCAGCAGGACGAGAGCGGGCGGTTCGGCGCCGCGTCGGGCGCGTTCTCGCTCTACAACCACGCGATCGCGACGATGGTGCTCTGCGAGGCGTATCACGCGACGCGCAACCCGCTCTTGAAGCGCAGCGCGATCGACGCGCTCGGGTTCGCGCAGCGCGCGCGCAACCCCTATCTCGCCTGGCGCTACAGCGCGCCGCCCGACGGCTCGAACGACACGTCGGTGACCGGCTGGATGGTGTTCGCGCTCGCGACCGCGGCCGACGCCGGCCTCGAGATCGACCCCGGCGCGCTCGACGGCGCGCTCGCGTGGATCGACCGCATGACGTCGGAGGAGACCGGCCGCACCGGCTACGTCTCGAAGGGCGGCGGCTCGATCCGCGGCTCGGGCGAGGCGATGACGGCGGTGGCGCTGCTCTCGCGCATCCTGATCGCGGACGCGCGCCGCAAGCCGCTCGACGACGACCAGGAGGAGCTCGCCGACAAGCACCGCGACGTGCTGCTGCGCGCGCTGCCGCTGTGGCGCACGAGCGACGGCAGTTGCGACATGTACTACTGGTACTACGGCACGTACGCGATGTACCAGCTCGGCGGCAACGCGTGGACGAGCTGGGAGCGCGCCCTCGAGCGCGCCGTCGTGCGCAACCAGCGCGACGACGGCCACGAGCGCGGCTCGTGGGATCCAGCGTGCATCTGGGGCGACGAGGGCGGCCGCGTCTACGCGACCGCGCTGATGACGCTGTGCCTCGAGGTGTACTTCCGCTACGAGCGGATCACCGGAGCGCGCTGAGCGGGGGGCCGCTAACGCACGAACGTCACGTCGCGGAAGCGCGCGGGCGACGCGCCGTGGCTCATCTCGGCGACCTGCATCGGGTTGCCCTTGCCGCAGTTGGGGACGCCCCAGAGCTGCCAGTGCGACTCGTCGCAGATCGCGTCGCACGAGCGCCAGAACTCGGGCGTCGAGCCCTGGTACGTCGCCTTGCGGAGCATGCGGCCGCGCTTGCCGTCCTTGATCTCCCAGCCGATCTCGGTCGTGAACTGGAAGTTCAGCCGGCGTTGGTCGATCGACCACATCTTCACCGTGTCGCAGAGCACGCCGTCCTCGGTGTCCGCGACCAGGTCGTCGAGCGTCCACGTCCCCGGCATGAGCGACAGGTTCGTGATGCGGATGATCGGCGGGCTGTACCAACCCTCCGCGCGGTTCGTCCCTCGGCTGGGCGCGCCGCCGAACGCCGCCGCCCACTCGCGGTTCGTGTGGTAGCCGCGGAACATGCCGTTCTCGACGACGTGCCACGTGCCCGAGCGCACGCCGTCGTCGTCCCAGCCGCGCGTGTCGAGGCCGCCGGGAATCGTCGAGTCGGCGACGAGGTTCACGACGTCCGAGCCGTAGCGGAAGCCGCCGAGCTTGTCGGTCGTCGCGAACGACTCGCCGGCGAGGTCGACCTCGTGGCCGAACACGCGGTCGAGCTCGTTGGGGTGCCCCACCGACTCGTGGATCTGCAGCATGAGCTGATTGCCCATGAGGATCAGATCGCGGCGCCCCGCCGGGCACTCGTCGGCCCAGCACAGCGCGACCGACTCGTCGCGCATCCGCGCGCCGTGGGCCGGCAGGTCCATGCCGAGCACGTGCTCCCAGCCCGCGCTCTTGAAGTCGCCGCCGAAGGACGCGGGCCAGCTCCGCCGCTCGACGTGCCCGTTCGCCGCCGCCGTCGTGCTGATGCCCGCGCCGGTGCGCACGAGCACCTGGTGCAGCTCCGCCCCGTCGCTCGACGCGAACCACTGCTCCTCGCGCCGCGCGCTCGTGCTCGACTCGCGCACGACCGTGTGCTCCGACCCGCGCATCGACTCGTCGCAGCGCCGCAGCAGATCGAGCTTGTCGGCGAGCGAGACCGCGAACGCATCGATCTCGACCGGCGTGCGGTACTCGCCGACGTGTCCCTTCTCCGCCGCGAGCCGCACCGGACGCACGCGCGCGTCCCCCATCGCGCTCGCGACGCCGAGCGCCCGCTTCGCCAGCGCCGCGGCCGCGCTCGGCGACGTCTCGGGCGCCGCCGCGAAGCCCCACGAGCCGTCCTTCAGGACGCGCACGCCCAGCCCCTGCTCGACCGGCGCGTCCGCGCTCTCCAGCGCGCCGTTGCGCAGCACGAGATCCTCGAGCTCGAGCCGCACCGCCCGCGCGTCCGCGTAGTCCGCGCCCGCGCGCAGCGCCGCCTCGACCGCTTCCTTCGCGATCCGCATCATGGTCGCTGCCATCCTGTCAGAGCATCCTGGTCAGAGCATCCTGCTCAGAAGTCCGTCGTCGACGTGAACCGGAACCCGTCGATGCGCACCGCGGGCAGCACCGCCTCGCCGTCGAAGAGCGCGCCCGCGACCTCGCGCTCGCGGCCGATCGACGAGATGCGCGCGAGCGCGTTCAGGAGCGAGTCGGTGAAGCGCAGGTTGCGCACCGGACCCGCGATCTCGCCGTTCTCGATCAGGAACGTGCCGTTGCGCGTCATGCCGGTCAGCAGCATCTCGCGCGGGTCGATCACGTTCGTGTAGTGGAACTGCGTGACGAGCAGGCCGCGCTCGACGCCGGCGAGGAGCGCGCCGGTCGCCGCGTCGCCCGGATCGAGCACGAGGTTCTGCGCCTGCGGCCCGTGCGTGTTCGGCTGCGGCAGAGCGTGACCGGTGCACTCGACGCCCAGTTTCTTCGCGTACAGCCGGTCGGTCACCGGCGCGCCGAAGCGGCCCTCGGCGATGAGCGCGACCGAGCGCTTGGGGCTGCCCTCGGCGTCGAACGGCAGGCCCGGGTAGAGCGCGTTCGTCGCGTCGTCGCAGAGCCGCAGGGACTTCGGGAACAGCTCCTCGTCCATGCGCCCGCACAGGAACGACGAGCGCTCCTCGACCTCGCGCGCTCCGAAGCCGTGGTAGCTCGCGAAGAGCAGGATCGAGCTGAGCGCGAGCGGCTCGAGCACGACGGTGTACTCCCCCGGCTCGATCGGCTGCGGGTCGCGGCTCGCCGCCGCCTTCGTCACCGCGCGCTCGACGACGCGCTCGGCGTCGAGCGCGTCGATGCGCGCCGCGACGCCCGAGCCGATGCCCGCGCCGCCCGAAGGCGCCGTCGCGGTCAGCGCGAACCCCGCGCGCGACGCGCCGCCGCGCACCGCGCGCCCCGCCGAGCTGACGATCGCGCGCGAGCGCGCCGTCGTCTGCACGAGGCCCGCCGGCCGCAGGTCCTCGGCCACGCACGCGTCGATGGCGCGCTTCGCCCAACGCGCCTTCGCCTCGAAGCCGTGCCTCAGGACCGCGGGATCGCCGGCGCTCGCGGGCACGTCGACCGGGCCGCCGAGCTCGGGGAGCTCGGCGTTCGGGGGGCTGACGCGGGCGAGCGCGAGCGCGCGCTCGATCGCGCCGCGGTGCGCCGCCTCGTCCGTGCCGCAGCACGTCGCGCGCGCCTCGCGCCACCCGTCCGGCGTCGCGAGCCGCACGCGCACGGCGACGTCCACGCGCTCGCGGTCGGCGTTCTGCGTCGGGCCGGAGTCGGCGAAACGCACGAACGCGTCCGCGACGGAATCGACGGTGACCTCGGTCTCGTCCGCCGAGCTCAGCGCGACGATGCGCCGCGCGAGCGCCTCGGCCTCGTCCGGCTCCAGCAGGCGCGTCACGCCGGCCTCACGACGAAGTTGACGAGCCGGCCGGGCACGACGACCGCCTTGACGACGTGCACGCCCTCGAGGTGCTCGGCCGCGGCCTCGCGCGCGGCCGCTTCGAGCGCGTCCCTCGGCGCCTCGCGCGCGACCCTGGCGCGCGCGCGCAGCTTGCCGTTGACCTGCACGGCGACCTCGACCTCGTCGTCGACGAGCAGCGCGGGGTCGACCTGCGGCCAGGGCGCGCGCGCGATCGACGCGGCGTGGCCCAGCCGCGACCACAGCTCGTCGGCGACGTGCGGCGCGAACGGCGACAGCGCCAGCACGAGCCGCTCGGCCTGCGAGCGCGTGAACGCGTCCTGGCGCTTGTACACCTCGTTCACGTACTCCATGAGCGCCGCGATCGCGGTGTTGAAGTTCAGGTGCTCGAACGAGTCGTCGACGCGCTTCAGCGCGCGGTGGAAGAAGCGCTCGATCTCGAGCGTCGCGCCGTCCGCCGCCGGCTCGGGCGCGCCCTCGCGAAACGGCGGGCGCACGGGATCGGCCGCGTCGGCGTCGACGAGCAGGCGCCACACGCGGTCGAGGAAGCGGCGCGAGCCGGGCACGTCGCGCGGGTTCCACGGCTTCGAGTCGCGCAGCGGCCCCATGAACATCTCGTACACGCGGAACGCGTCCGCGCCGTACTCGGCGATGACCTCGTCGGGGTTGACGACGTTGCGCAGGCTCTTCGACATCTTCGCGATGACGATCTCGAGCTTCTCGCCCGACTGCGCGTGCTGCGCCACGAGCTCGTCGCTCGGCACCGCCTGCGACGTCGGCACGCGCGCGCCGGAGCGGTCGGTGACGACGACCTCGTTCGACGGGACCAACCGGCCGGTGGAGTCGCGGAACGAGTACGCCGTGATCATACCCTGGTTGAACAGGCGCTGGAACGGCTCGCGCGTCGAGACGACGCCCAGGTCGAACAGCACCTTGTGCCAGAAGCGCGCGTAGAGCAGGTGCAGCACCGCGTGCTCGACGCCGCCGATGTAGAAGTCGACGGACTGCCAATAGCGCTCGGCCTCGGGCGCGAACGGCGCGTCGTCGGCGTGCGGGTCCATGAAGCGCAGGTAGTACCAGCACGAGCCGGCCCAGCCGGGCATCGTGTCGGTCTCGCGCCGCACGCGCTCGCCCGTCGCGGGATCGGTCGTCTCGACCCAGTCGGTCGCGCGCGCGAGCGGCGGCTTGCCGTCCGGCGACGGCGTGAAGTCGTCCATCGGCGGCAGCTCGACCGGCAGCTCGTCGTCGGCGACCGCCGTGACGCGGCCGTCTTCGTGGTGGACGAGCGGGAACGGCTCGCCCCAGTAGCGCTGGCGCGAGAACAGCCAGTCGCGCAGGCGATAGGTCGTCTTCGCCTCGCCTGCGCCGCGCTCGCGCAGGAGCTCGCTCACGCGCTCCTTCGCCCGCGGCGTTTCCAGCCCGTCGAGCGGGCCGCTGTTCACCGCCGTCCCGTCGCCGGTGAAGCAGACGCCGTCCGCCAGGCCGGGCGCGCCCTGCGGCGGCCGCACGACCTCGACGATCGGCAGGTCGAACTTCGTCGCGTACTCGTGGTCGCGCTCGTCGTGGCCCGGCACCGCCATGATCGCGCCGGTCCCGTAGCTCGCCAGCACGTAGTCGGCGACGTAGATCGGGATCCGCGCGCGCTCGTCGTTGGCGTCGAGCAGCGGGTTGAGCGCGTACGCGCCGGTGAAGACGCCGCTCTTGTCGCGCGCGAGGTCGGTGCGCTCGAGATCGCTCTTGCTCGCGGCCGCGGCGACGTACGCGCGCACCGCGTCGCGGCGTTCGTCGGCCGTCAGCACGTCCAGGAGCTCGTGCTCGGGCGCGACGACCATGAACGTCGCGCCGAAGATGGTGTCGGGCCGCGTCGTGAACACGCGCAGCACGCCCTCGTGCCCCGCGACGCGGAAGTCGATCTCCGCGCCCTCGGAGCGGCCGATCCAGTGCCGCTGCAGCGCCTTGACCGACTCGGGCCAGTCGACGAGCTCCAGGTCGTCGAGCAGACGGTCCGCGTACGCGGTGATCTTCAGCATCCACTGCCGCAGCGGCCGCCGCACGCACGGGTGGTCGCCGCGCTCGGAGCGGCCGTTGATGACTTCCTCGTTCGCGAGCACGGTGCGCAGCTCCTCGCACCACCAGACCGGGACCTCGGTCTGGTACGCCAGGCCCTGCTCGAACAGCCGCTTGAAGATCCACTGCGTCCAGCGGTAGTAGCGCGGGTCGCACGTCGCGAGCTGGCGGTCCCAGTCGTAGGACAGCCCGATGCGCTCGAGCTGGCGGCGGAACGTCGCGACGTTCTCCGCGGTCGTCTTCGCGGGGTGCTTGCCCGTCTGGATCGCGTACTGCTCCGCGGGCAGGCCGAACGCGTCGAAGCCCATCGGATGGAGCACGTTGCAGCCCTCCATCCGCTTGCGGCGCGCGATCACGTCGCTCCCGACGTACCCGACCGGGTGCCCGACGTGGAGCCCCGCGCCCGAGGGGTACGGGAACATGTCGAGCACGTAGTACTTGGGCCGCGTCGCGTCGAAGTCCGCGTCGCCGGGATTGGGCGTGCGGAAGGTGCGCTCCTCCCGCCACCGGCGCTGCCAACGGGCTTCGATCTCGGCCGGGTCGTAGACGTTGGTCACGGCGTCCTCCGTGGTGGAGCGAGTCGAAGCGGGAGAGGATAGCGAGACGAGCGCCGCGGAGATACGCGGCGCGACGTCCGGACCGGCGCGGCGCGCTTGGAAACCGCTTGACCTCGGTCCCAGGAGGCTGCACCCTCTCCCGGCCCATCGGCTGCCGTGGCGGTTCTCTCTGGGGGATTAGCTCAGTTGGTAGAGCGCTTGAATGGCATTCAAGAGGTCAGGGGTTCGACTCCCCTATCCTCCACCAGCACATCCTCCACCGGCACATCCTCCACCAGCACGCCCGAGCTGCCATGAGCGGATTTGGCATGACCGCGGCATGACGGACCTGGCCCACCCCGACCGCCTCGCGAAGCTCGAGCGCATGCGCGCGGCCGGCGCCGACCCGTACCCGCCGCGCGGCGTCGAGGCGACGCCGATCGGAGAGCTGCTGGCGGGCGCCGGCAGCCCCGAGACGCCCGGCTCGCTCGTCGGCGAGAGCGTGACGATCGCGGGCCGTCTCGTCGGCCTGCGCGACTTCGGCAAGCTCATCTTCGCGCCCGTCCTCGACCGCACCGGCCGCATCCAGGTCGGTCTCCAGAAGCAGCGCCTCGGCGACTGGTGGGAGGACCGCAAGCTCCTCGACGGCGGCGACCTCGTCGCGGTCCGCGGCGAGCTCGGCCACACGCAGAAGGGCGAGCCGACGATCTGGGCGGCGTCGATCGAGCTGCTCGCCAAGGCGGTCGCGCCGCCGCCGGAGAAATGGCACGGGCTGGTCGACAAGGAGCTGCGCTACCGGCGCCGCTACGTCGACCTGTGGGCGTCCGAAGGCGTGCGCGAGGTGTTCGTCACGCGCAGCCGCATCCTCTCGCTCACGCGGCGCTTCCTCGACGAGCGCGGCTTCCTCGAAGTCGAGACGCCGACGCTGCACCCGATCGCCGGCGGCGCGGCGGCGAAGCCGTTCGTGACGCACCACAACGCGCTCGACATGGACCTCTACCTGCGCATCGCGCCGGAGCTCTATCTCAAGCGCCTGATCGTCGGCGGGCTCGAGCGCGTCTTCGAGTTCGCCCGCAACTTCCGCAACGAAGGGCTGTCGCAGCAGCACAACCCCGAGTTCACGATGCTCGAGCTCTATCAGGCGCAGGCGGACTACCGCCACATGATGGAGCTCGTCGAGCAGCTCTTCGAGCTCCTCGCGCGCGAGATCTGCGGCACGACCGAGGTGCGCTTCCGCGGCAAGACGTTCGACCTCACCGCGCCGTTCCCGCGCGTGCGCTACGGCGACCTGTTCCGCGAGCACAACGGCTGCGCGATGACGGACGAGGCGCGCGTGCGCGCGCGTGCGGACGAGCTGCGGATCGCGGACGCGGCGAAGCTCGGCTACTGGAAGCTCGTCAACGAGGTCTTCGAGGCGACGTGCGAGGAGCACCTGAGCGGGCCGGTGTTCCTGATCGACTACCCGGTCCCGATCTGTCCGCTCGCCAAGGCGAACCCCGCCGACCCGACGATCGCCGAGCGCTTCGAGGTGTTCGTCGACGGGATGGAGCTCGGCAACGCGTTCACGGAGCTGAACGATCCCGAGGAGCAGCAGCGGCGCTTCGAGGAGCAGGTCGCGTCGCACGATCCCGAGGCGCCCGCGCAGGTCGACCTCGACTACGTGCAGGCGCTCGAGTTCGGCATGCCGCCCACCGGCGGGCTCGGCATCGGCATCGACCGCCTGTGCATGGTGCTCGCCGACCAGGAGTCGATCCGCGACGTGCTGCTGTTCCCCGCGATGCGGCCGCAGCAGCCGGAGTGAGGCGTGTACTACCGCACCTTCCTCTCCTGGCGCTACCTCGTCTCGCGGCGCACGAACCTGATCGGCATCGCCGGCATCTTCGTCGCCGTCGGCGCGCTGATCATGATCCTGTCGATCATGACCGGCTTCCTGTCGGAGAGCCGCAAGACGATCCGGGGGACCCTGTCGGACGTCGTCGTCGCACCGATCCACCTGCGCAACCCGCACTCCGGGCGGGTGCCGCCCCGCGACCCCGAGCGGCTGCTGCGCCTCATCCGCGCCGACGAGCGCGTCGAGGCCGCCTCGGCGCACCTCGTCTTCTTCGGAGTCGTGATCAAGGACCCCGACGTGTTCGTCGAGCGGTTCGCGAACCCGCGGCTCGGCTCGAACGGCGTCGTGCAGTTCGTCGGCATCGACGTCGACGAGGAGTTCGAGGCGACCGACTTCCGCCGGTCGCTCGAGCGCGATCTGCTCAACGGCCAGCCGGTCGTCGACCCGAGCGACCCTTTCGCGGAGCCGCCCGAGACGCCGCAGTGGGGCGTGCCGCACGACCGCGTGATCGTCGGCGACGCGCTCTGGAAGTCGCTCGACCTGCGCCGCGGCGACGTGGTCCAGCTCGCGACGATCTTCCCCTCGCCCGACGACCCCGAGACGCTGATCCAGAACAACCGCGAGTTCATCGTCGCCGGCTCGTTCCGCAGCGGCGAGAACGAGATGGACCTCGAGCGCGTCTACGTCGAGCGCGCGGCGCTCCAGGACCTGCTCGGCGGCACGCGCGAGTTCAGCGAGATCCTCGTGCGGCTGCGCGACTACGAGCGCGACTCCCAGGAGCTCGTGCCCGAGTTCCGCTACGCGTTCTCCGCGCTCGGGCTGCTCCGCGGCCAGCCGTTCGAGGTGATGACCTGGGAGGACTTCCGCGGGCCGCTGCTCGGCGCGATCGAGAACGAGCGCGTGCTCATGGGCATCATGCTGAGCCTCGTGCTGCTCGTCGCCGGCTTCACGCTGTTCGCGATCCTCTCGATGATGGTGACCGAGAAGACGCGCGACATCGGCATCCTGACGGCGATCGGCGCGACGCCGCGCGGCGTGCTCTTCCTGTTCCTGTGGATCGCGTTCTGGGACTCGTCGCTCGGCGCGATCCTCGGCGCGGTCGCCGGAACGTGGGCGGCGATCGAGATCGACTCGATCGAGCGCTGGCTGTCGAGCACGTTCGGCATCCAGATCTTCAACCGCGACGTCTACCTGTTCGACCACATCCCGAGCGTCGTCGACCCGTGGGCGGTCGCCGCGATCGTCCTGGGCGCGTACGCGTGCGCGCTCCTGTTCGCCGCGCTGCCCGCGTGGCGCGCGGCGCGCACCGATCCGCTCCAGGCCTTGCGCTACGAGTGAGATGAGCACGCCGTTCAGCGAGGACACCGAGCAGCTCGCCAGCGCCGGTCCGTTCGCGCGCGACACGCCGTTCGTGTCCGCGCGCGGAATACGCAAGTCGTTCCGCATCGGCGACCGCGAGCTCGAGGTGCTGCACGGCGTCGACCTGCACCTGCGCGCGGGCGAGATCCTCGCGCTCGTCGGCGCCTCGGGCGCCGGGAAGTCGACGCTGCTGCACGTGCTGGGCCTGCTCGACCGGCCGACCGAGGGCACGGTGCTGATCGAGGGGCACGACGCGTGGAGCCTCGGGATCGCCGAGCGCGCCGCCTTGCGCAACCGCCGCATCGGCTTCGTCTTCCAGTTCTACCACCTCCTGCCGGAGCTCACCGCCGTCGAGAACGTGCTCGTACCGGGCATGATCTCCGACTCGTGGTTCGGCTTCCGGCGCAAGCGGCGCGAGTACGTCGAGCGCTCGGTGACGCTGCTCGAGCGCTTCGGCCTGGGCAAGCGGCTCGAGCACCGCCCCTCGCAGCTCTCCGGCGGCGAGCGCCAGCGCGTCGCGCTCGCCCGCGCGCTCTTCCACGACCCGCCGATCCTGATCGCGGACGAGCCGACCGGCAACCTCGACACCGCGACGGGCGAGCGCGTCCTCGAGCTGATCTTCGAGGAGCAGCAGCGCCGCGCGCTCTCGCTCCTGCTCGTCACGCACGACATGCGCCTGGCGAACCGCGCCCAACGCGTCCTCTACATGGAGGACGGCATGATCCAGGCGGACTCGTCGCAGCCGGTGCCGGACTGAGCCGGATCGAGCGCGAGATCGCGCCGCGCAAGGCCAGCCCGGTGCCGGACTGGACTCGTCGCTACAGCTCGTGCCCGTCGCCGTCGTCGACTTCGGGCGGCTCGGGCCGGCCCTCGGAGGGGAACACCTCGACCGCGCCGCCCGCGCCCCAGCCCAGGCGCGAGCGCAGCCGCCGGTACGGGTCGAGCCCCGGCATCGAGAGCAGCGGGTACGGGACCGGATGGCGGTGCACGGTCACCGTGCCGCCCTGCTCCAGGCCGGCGAAGGCCTGGCCGTCGACGACGACGGTCGAGATGCCCGAGGCGCGCTCGACGCGCACCGTCAGCGGGCTGTCGGCGTGCAGCACGATCGGGCGCGACGACAGGCCCTGCGACGCGACCGGGGTGACGACGAGCGCGCTCAACGACGGCGCGAGGATCGGCCCGCCCGCCGCGAGCGAGTACGCCGTCGAGCCGCTCGGCGTCGCGACGATCAGGCCGTCGGCGCGGTAGCTCGTCACCCACTGCTCGCCGAGCCACAGCGACACGGTGAGCATCCCCTGGTGCGCGCCGCGCTGGACGACGACCTCGTTGAGCGCGACCCACACGTCCTCGCGGCCAGCCTGCTCGCGGCGCGCCTGGAGCCGCATGCGCTCCTCGACGATGCCTCGGCCGGCGAGCACGCCCTCGAGCACGTCGCGCCAGCGCGAAGCGGTCGCCGACGCGAGGAAGCCGACGCGGCCGAAGTGGATGCCGAGCGTCGGGACCGGCGCCGCCGCGAACGCGCGCGCCGCGCCCAGGATCGTCCCGTCGCCGCCGAGCACGACGACGAGGTCGGGCGACAGTCGCTCCAGGCCGCGCGCCTCGCGCTCGCACACGAGCTCGTCGACGCGCGGGGCGAGCCAGGCCAGCACCTCGTCGAGCGTCTCGCCGACGCGCGGGCGCGTGCGGTCGGCGATCACCAGCACGCGGCGGATCGAGGCGGCCGGCGGCGAGGGCGCCGCGCCGGCGGCGCTCAGATCAGGCTCGGGCGCAGGCACTGCTGCACCACCCGCGCGATGCCGTCCGCGTCGATCCCGGACTTCGCGAGCTGCTCCTCGCGCGTCGTCATGTGCTCGACGAAACCGTCGCCGATGCCGAGCACGCGCACGCGGGCCCGGGCGCCGGGAATCCGGCTGTGCGCCTCGAGCACCGCGGAGCCGAAGCCGGCCGCGCGCTGGTGCTCCTCGATCGTCACGACGTGGCGGTACTGCTGCGCGTGGCGCGCGAGCAGCTCCTCGTCGAGCGGCTTGCAGAACCGCGCGTCGACCACGCCGACACGCGCGCCGCGCCTCTGCAGATCCGCAGCCGCAGCGAGCGCCTGCTCGACCATCGCGCCGTAAGCCCAGAGCACGACGTCGTCGCCCTCGAGCAGCACCTCGGCGAGGCCGGGCTCCATCTCGCGCCGCTCCTCGCGCGGGATGCGCTCGTTCGCGGGGCAGTTGCCGCGCGGGTAGCGCACGCCCATCGGCCGGTCGAGCCGCAGCGCGAGATCGATCATGCGCTCCATGTCGGTCGCGTCGCGCGGCGCCGCCAGGACGAAGTTCGGCAGCACGCGCAGGTACGCGAGGTCGAACACCCCGTTGTGCGTCGGCCCGTCCTGGCCGACGACGCCGCCGCGGTCCATGCAGAACAGCACCGGGAGCTTCTGGAGCGCGCACTCCTGGAAGACCTGGTCGTACGCGCGCTGCAGGAACGTCGAGTAGATCGCGACGGCCGGCCGCAGCCCCGCCTTCGCCATGCCCGCCGCCATCGCGACCGCGTTCTGCTCGGTGATCCCGGTGTCGTGGAAGCGCGTCGGGAAACGCTCGGCGAACTCGACGAGCCCCGTCCCGCTCGGCATCCCCGCCGTGAACGCGTGTACGCGCACGTCGCGCTCGGCCGCGCGCGCGAGCGCGCTGGCGAACGCCTGGGTGAACGATGGCCCCTTGGGCGCGGCCGCGACGGCCTCGACCGGCGGCGTCTTCTCGATCTCGTCCGGCACCGGCTTCTTCGCCGGCTTGGCCGCGTGGACGCGCTCGGGATGGCTCGGCGCCTGCGGATGCCCCTTGCCCTTCTCGGTGAGCGCGTGGACGAGCACGACGCCCTCGAGCTCGCGCACGCGCCGAAACGTGTCGACGAGGTACTTCGTGTCGTGCCCGTCGACCGGTCCGACGTAAGTGACGCCGAGCTCCTCGAACACGTGGCCCTGGACGATGCTGTGGCGCAGCACCTCGCGCACCTGGTCGAGCGTGCGCTCGACGCGGTCGCCGATCAGCGGGATCGACTGGACCAGGCCGTGGATCTCCTGCTGCGCGCGCTGGACGACGCGCGCCGAGCGGATGCGCGACAGGTAGCGCGCGAGCGCGCCGACCGACTTGCTGATCGACCACTCGTTGTCGTTGAGCACGACGAGGAGCCGCTCGCCGACGGCGCCGGCGTGGTTGAGCGCCTCGAACGCGACGCCCGCGCCGAGGCTCGCGTCGCCGATCACGCTGACGACGTGCGGCCGCACCGGCTCGTGCGAGGTGCCGAGCGCCAGCCCGAGCCCCAGGCCGATGCTCGTGCCCGCGTGGCCGGTGTGGAACAGGTCGTAGTCCGACTCGCGCGGGTCGGTGAACCCGCACAGGCCGTCGGTCTGACGCAGCGTCGAGAAGCGCTCGCGCCGGCCGGTCAGGATCTTGTGCGGATAGGCCTGGTGGCTGACGTCCCAGACGACCTTGTCGCGCCGGAAGTCGAAGACGTAGTGGAGCGCGGTCGCGATCTCGACGACGCCGAGGTTGCTGCCGAGGTGGCCGCCCGTGCGCTGGACCGACTCGAGCAGGAACGCGCGGATCTCTTCGCAGACCCGCGGGAGCTGGTCGACGGAGAGCGCCTTGAGGTCGTCGGGCGAGTCGATGCCCGCGAGCAGGCTCCCCACCGACGGAATCTCGGGACGCTGAGCTTCCATGGACTTCGATTCGGTCATTGCGCGCGCTGATTTCGGTTTTGCGCCGGCCCGGCGCAGCCCTCCGTGTTCGCCCATGGGCCCGGGAAAGTCAAGCCCTGCGCGGTCCTCGGCTCGCCTTTCGTCGGCACGACCGCGCGCGCCGCGGGCGCGGACGTCTCAAGCGCTGCGCTCGACGACGAAGCGCACGAGATCGCGCGGCAGGTCCCCGCTTCCGCCGGCGCCGGGCCCCAGCGCCGCGGCCGCCCGCTCGGCCTCGTCCGCGAGCTTCGCCGCCTCGGCGCGCGCCCCCGCGAGCCCGAGCGCGGCGACGAGCGTGGCCTTGTCGAGCTGCGCGTCCTTGCCCGGCGTCTTGCCGAGCGTGCGCGCGTCGCCCGTCACGTCGAGCACGTCGTCCTGCGCCTGGAACGCGAGCCCGAGCGCGCGGCCGAAGTCCGCCGCCCGCGCGCACGCGTCCTCGGCCGCCCCCGCCGCGCGCGCGCCGAGCTCCGCCGACGCCTCGAACAGCGCCGCGGTCTTCAGCCGGTGGATCGCGCGCACGCTCGCGAGCTCCGGCGCCGCGCCCGCCGCGCTCGACTCGAGGTCGAGCACCTGCCCGCCGACCATGCCCGCGGCCCCCGCGGCGCGCGCGAGCACGCGCACGAGCCCCGCCGGCGCGTCGCCGAGCGTCTCGAACGCGAGCGTCAAGAGCGCGTCGCCGACCAGCACCGCGAGCGCGTCGCCGTACACGACGTGGCACGTCGGCCGGCCGCGGCGCAGCTCGTCGTCGTCCATGCACGGCAGGTCGTCGTGGACCAGGCTGTACGTGTGGATCAGCTCGACCGCGGCCGCCGGCGCGAGCGCGCCCTCGTCCGTGCCGCCGAAGTGCCGGCACGCGAGCCGCACGAGCGCGGGCCGCAGGCGCTTGCCGCCGCCGAACACCGCGTAGCGCATCGCCTCGTGCAGCCGCCGCGGCGGCGCGTCCGCGCTCGGCAGCGCGCGCTCGAGCGCGTCCTCCGCCCACCGCCGCGACTCGTCGAGCCACGAGCGCAGCTCAGCGGGCGCGCCGTCCACGCGCATCAGCGGCCGCTCTCGGCGCCGCCGCCCGCGTCCGGATCGCCGTCGAACGGCCGCAGCGCGTCCTGCGCCTCGCGCGTGAGCTCCTCGACCTGCTTGCGGTAACCGGCGAGCACCTCGTGGCAGCCCTTGAGCAGCCGGATGCCCTCCTGGTAGCGATCGATCGCGGGCTCGAGCTCGAGCCCGCCCTCCTCGAGCTCGGCGACGAGCGACTCGAGCCGCTCGAGCCGCGCGTCGAAGCTCAGCGCCTCGTCGCCCGCGCTCGCGCCGCGCGCGTCCTGTCCGGTCGGTTCGGTTCGAGCCATCGGATCCGGAGTGTAGCGCTCGCCGCGCCGGGGGACGATAGGCTGCGCCGCCGTGAGACGCCGACGAGCTGCGCGCCGCGGCGGGGCGGCCCTCGCCGGGATCCTCGTCGTCGAGCTCCTCGCCCTCGTCGCGTGGTCGGGCGCGATCGCGCGCGGCGGCTTCGCGCTCGACGACCGCGAGGCGATCTTCGACAACCCGCTCGTGCGCGGCGACGTCGCGTGGCAAGCGGCGTTCGAGCGCGACTACTGGCACCACGTCAAGGACGTCGGCCACTACCGGCCGCTCGCGTCGCTCGCACTGCGCGCCGACCACGGCCTGTGGGGCGAGAGCGCGGCGGGCTACCACGCGACGAGCGTGCTCCTGCACGTCGCGGTCGTCGTGCTCGCCGGCCTCGTCCTCGCGCGCGCCGCGCCTGCGGCACGATTCCCCGTTCTCGGCCTCGCCGCCTTCGCGCTGCACCCCGCGCTCGCCGACTCCGTCGCATGGATCTCGGGCCGCACGTCGACGCTCGGCGCGCTCGGCGGGCTGGCGGGAGCGCTCGCGCTCGTCGAGTGCCTGCGCCGCGGCCGGCCGGCGGCGGGAGCGCTCGCCGCCGCGCTCGGCGTGCTCGCGAGCTGCTTGGCCAAGGAGGACGGCGTCGTCTTCGCGCTCGTGTACGGTGCGCTCGCGCTGCGCTGTGCGGCGCCGCCGCCGGCTGCGCCGCCGCTGGATGCCCCGCCGCTGGCGCGCGGCGACCGGTGGCGCGCGCTCGCGTGGACCGCGGCG